>CAYQDH010000167.1:0-303 GCA_964416075.1 uncultured Anaerolineales bacterium
GGTCACAACGAATCCCCTCCCTAGACGCGTGCTTACCCAGCGCCCGGCAGTATGCGCACAGCTTAGTGGGGTGTCAAGCTACGAGTCCACAGCCGCATAGCGTGCCTCCCCGCAACTGAGCAAGTGCGCATGCACGCGACCGACCATTGCGCCGGCATGTTGCCAAAAAGCACACGATGGCATATAATACGGATATGAAGTACTTTTCCTGGAATGTCGACAAGAACGAGCGTCTGAAAGGTGAGAGAAGCGTCTCCTTTGAGCAAGGCGAAAACGTCCGGGTGACGGACGGTCCATTTTCCA
>CAYQDH010000167.1:313-10104 GCA_964416075.1 uncultured Anaerolineales bacterium
CTCTGCATCGAGAGGGGCCAATTGCTCGACATTGTTGAGCACCCCAACCAGGAGAGGTATGGCGGACAGCGCATTTTCGTTGTCAATATCGACGACTATGCGTATCTTGTGCCGTTTGTTGAGACTGACGATGGCGTCTTCCTGAAGACGATCATTCCCAGCCGAAAGGCGACCCGAAGGTATCTGCGAGGACATGGCGATGAAGGGGACCAAGTTGGATAACGAAGAGCGCGAACTGCTCAAATCATACGAAGAAGAAGAGTGGCAGTCGGTGGAGCGGGTAGAAGAGGAAAAAGCCCGTTACCAGGGGTATGCCCGCGCCACCTTTCGGAAGGATGCGCGAGTAAACATCCGCATTTCATCCAAGGACCTGGAAGCGATCCAGCAGAAAGCGATCGAGGAGGGCATCCCCTACCAGACATTGATGGCCAGCATCTTGCACAAATATGTGTCGGGGCGGCTGGTAGAGCATCAATAGCCTCATCCCTCCACCCATCCGATTTCCCCCTGCACAGCTCGCCTCGAGGTGAACTCCCCGGGGCGAGCTGCCAAGCTTCTGCTCTCACCCTTGTGCGTGTGTCACTCCCCCGAACTCGTTATTCACCGCCTGCACCAGGGCCTTGATATAGCCCACGTGGTAGGCCTCCGCCGCGTAATAGCCCCCCACCATCTGCGGGATGTGGTCGGACATCAGCCCGCCATCGAAATTCACCTCGCGCAGGGCGCGCATCACGCGGTGCATATCCTCATAGCCGTCGTCCAGGTAGGTCTCGGTAAAGCCCCCCTCGGGGATCGGCTTGGTGACGTTGCGGAAATGCACCTTAAAGATCTTGTTCCGGCTGCCGAAATAGCGGATGAACTCCACCACGTCGCGGCCCATCCACGAGGGGCCGCCCTCCAGCCAGCAGCCCACGCACAGGCAGATGCCGATGTTGGGGCTATCGGCCATCTCCAGGGCGCGCACAAAGCCGTCAAAGCTGCTAAAGAGGGGCCGCGGCACGCCGCCCAGCACGGGCACCGGGGGATCGTCGGGGTGGATGCCGATGTAGACGTTGCTCTCCTCGGCCACGGGTTTCACCTGCCGGATAAAGAACTCGAAATTGTCCCAGATCTCCTCCGGGCTGTAGACGCGCCCGTGGGTGATCTCCCCTTTCCACACTTGGCCGTTCCAATGGCCTGCCTTCTCCGGGTCGTTCAGGTCAAAGGTGCGCGCCAGCGCCCCCCCGCGGATGGGCTCCTTGTGGCTGGAGCTCCAGATGCCGTTGGCCACCGGGCCGAAAGTGGTGTAATGGATCCCCGCTGCGCCCAAGGTGCGAATCCACTGCAGGTACTCGGCCACCTTGGCATCGCGCCCGGGGAGGTTGAGCATCACATCGGGCATGTTGTGCACCGACGGATTGACCATGGAAAAGATCTTCAAGCCGTGGCCCTCCATGCGCTCGCGCACGGCGCGGACCGCTTCCACGGTGGCCGGCTGGGGGCTGGAGGACATGCCCCACTCTAACCCCAATTGCTTCACAAAGGTGATGTACTCGTCAGTGGCATCGGGGCGCAGGTGGGTGGCCACCTGGATGCCCGGCCGCGTTCCATAATACGGCGGGACCACGGAAAGCTGGTAGCCCCGGCCTGCATCGTTCGACATGCGTAACCTCCTGTTGACTGGTAACAAAGCTGTAGGTGAATATACCCGCATACGCCTGTGCCAGGCAACCCGCTCTTCCCGTAACGCAAGTTGCCAAACTTGCGCCGCGCACCCGAGCACACAGCAGCCCGAGTAGGGCCTGGCCCCAGTACTTCAGGTTCCCAGACTGGCCCGGCCGGATAGGGAGTGAATTCGCGGCAAGGGGTTTGCGTCCCAGGCAACCCCGCGCTGTAGCAGGCGGCGCAAGTTTGGCAACTTGCGCTACGTCCTATGTCTTGGCCGCCGCGCCTGCGCTTGCGCCCAGCTTGTCTGTGGTGTTATGATGGTAACAAAGCTATTGCCGACGGGGCCCGCGCTCGGGCGCCGCCCCACCCCTTATGATGGAAGGTTGATGCCTTGTGACAACGGAGTCGGACTCGCGTAGCTGGAAAGTGCCGTTCTTTACCATCTGGACTGGACAAGCCATCTCGCTGGTGGGCAGCCACCTGGTGCGTTTTTCCCTGGTGTGGTGGCTCACCGAGGTGACGGGATCGGCGACGGCCCTGGCCACCGCCACCATCATGTTCACCCTCCCCGGGATCTTTATCGGGCCCTTTGCCGGGGTGCTGGTGGACCGCATGTCTCGCAAGTGGGTGCTGATCATCTCCGATGGCACCGTGGCCCTGTTCACCGCCGTGCTGAGCCTGCTCTTCTGGCTGGACATCGCGCAGCCCTGGCATGTGTTTGCCATCATGTTCATGCGCGCGGTGGGCGATGCTTTTCAGACCCCCACGATGATGTCCACCACGCCCTTGATGGTCCCTCGCGACCAGCTCTCGCGGGTGGCCGGGATGAACGCCACGCTGTGGGGCGTGCTCTCCTTTGCCGTGCCGCCCCTGGGCGCGGTGCTGCTAGGGCTGATGGACGTGCGCGGCATCTTGCCGCTGGACGTGATCACGGCGGTCATGGCCCTGCTGCCGCTACTCTTCATCCCCATCCCCCAACCCAAGGAGCAGCGGGTGCAGGGCAAGGGCGCCCGCGCGGTGCTGCACGACCTGGGCGCGGGGTTGCGCTATATCTGGGATTGGAAGGGGATGCGCTGGTTCATGCTCACCACCCTGGTGTGGGGGGTGTTCATGACGCCGCTGATGTCGTTCCAGCCGCTGTTGGTGACCCAGCATTTCAAGGGTGGCGCGATAGAACTGGGATGGCTCTCCTCGGCCTTTGGCGTAGGGATGCTGGCCGGCGGGGCGCTCTTGAGCGTGTGGGGCGGCTTTCCGCGCCGCCTGGCCACCAGCATTTTGGGTACGGTGATCACCTCGTTCGGGCGACTGCTGGTGGCGATGGCGCCGCCGCACGCCATGTGGCTGGCCATCATCGGGCAGGCCATCGCGGGGTTGGGCCTGTCGGCGCACACCACCGGCATGCGCGCGGCGGAGCAGGCGGCGGTGGCCCCGGAGATGCAGGGGCGCTTTTTCGCCGTCAGCCATGCCACCTTTACCGCGCTCACGCCCATCTCCTTGAGCATCTTTGGGCCACTGGCCGACGTGTGGGGGGTGCGCCCCTTCTGGTTCCTCATGCCCGCCGCGGGGATCATCATGGCCGCGGTGCGGCGGCTGACGCCGGGGATCTATCACCTGGAGGACGCGGGGGCCGACCGCGAGGCCAGGGAGTTGGCCGCGACGCGTGAACGGCGCCCGAGCATGGCGGCCATCGTGGAGGAGGGAGACTGAGCGGAATCGGGAACAGACCCTTGCGAAAAACCATTGACAGACACGGTGAATGGTGATACACTGAGATTATCGACAATTCGATATGACTGTCCGTCATGCGATAGCGACCCGGTGCATTGGCCATCCTGTGCGGCTACGGTGGTTTCGTGGGTGTGCGGCGATGGAGGGATGCGTATGACGGGGCGAGGAACTTGGCCGACCAAGCTCAGCACATGAGCCTGGTCGGTTTGTGTTTTGTCACCCTGGATCTCGCCTTGGCATCGCATCGCTGTTCCTGTTTTGGCCCTTACAACATCCTGTCGAGGGGAGGCGTATCATGACCGACGCTACGATTCGGTCCGTGCCTACCGCGGCTATCTCACCCAGGCCAGCGACGAGGCGTCCCGAGCTGGACGTGCTGACCACGCTCATTGTGTTTAGCCTGATCTTCTTCCACACCCTCGGCATCTTTACCGGCTACCAAGGCATCGTCTACCCATTGACGAACCAGTTGGCCACCATCTTGCTCTCCTTGGTGGTCGTCTCCGAGTTCATCTGGATCATGCCGGTGATGATGTTCGTCGCCGGGATCGCCATCTATCACTCGCTGAAACGCCGCGGCGCGGCCCAGTTCGTGCGGGAGCGCTTGCTCCGCCTGGGGGTCCCCTTTCTCACCGGCCTGGTGCTGGCCAACCCGCCCCAACTCTACTATGCCCTGAGACTCAGGACTGGCCTGCAAGAGAGCTTCTGGCGCTTTTACCCGCGCTATTGGAACATCCGCTTCTCCCTGCGCTCCTTTCCCTATTTCCTAGAGCCCGCGGGAGCCGAGCAGACCTTCAACGTGATCCACCTGTGGTTCCTGATCTTTTTGCTGGTCTACACCTTGCTGCTCGTACCCCTGTTCATCTACCTCGGCCGGCCGGCGGGCGAGCGGGTGGTGCAGCGGGTGGCGGGGTTCTTCTGCAAGCGCTTGGCCATCTTTCTGTGGGCCATCCCCATCGCCCTGCTGGAGGCGCTGGTGGGCCCCATCTGGCCCAGCGGCTGGTGCCGTTGGATCTGGCCCTTTATCATCGTGGGTGGCTACCTCGCCGCAGCCGATGAGCGCCTGACCGACGCCCTGGTGCGACACAAGGTGGCGGGCCTGGTGTGGGGCACAGTGGGCCTGGTGGTGTACTTTATAGGCATGGGCATGCTCATGGGGATGCAAGTGGACCCCTGGGCCGACCGTGGGCCGCTGGCGATGATCGTTCGCCTGGTCAAGGCCACGGCCTCCTGGTTCCTGGTGGTGGGGATCGTGGGGCTGACCACGCACCTCGGCCGGCGCGACCGGCAAAGGGCGCGGTCCACGAGCGAGAGCGGGCAGGGCGAGCCAAAGGGCTTCTGGCAGCGCGCGGTGGCCTACGGGCGCGAGGCCCAGCTGCCCTACTATGTGCTGCACCAAACGCCCATCATCGTCATCGGGTACTATGTGATCCAGTGGAAGATCAGCCCCCTGCTCATGGGCGTGATCATCACCCTGGCGTCGACGGCCATCGTCCTGCTGGTCTACGAATTCCTGGTGCGGCGCATCCCGGTGCTACGCTTTCTGTTCGGGATGAGGGCCAAGGCGACCAAACAGGACCAAAGCTGAAACCTGCAGGCTCACTGTCTACCTGGTCGATTCGCGCCTTCTGGCGGGCTTGGCGCACAGGTGCGAAGCGGCAGGCTGGGTTGGGTAGAGGAAGGGAGTATCATGATCTCGACCATCGACCGCAAACGCATCTACATCTTTGTGGCCATCGCTTACGCACTCTCCATCGCGCTGGCCCTGGTGATCTATTTCACCGGCGGGGTCTTTATCCAGTTCCCCCTCAAGCTCAAGCCGCTGGCGCTGTACCTGATGATGCTGCTGATGTTTGCGCCAACCATCGCCCATATCGCCACCCGGCTGATCACCCGCGAGGGCTGGTCGAACATGTTCCTGTGGCCCAAGTTCCGGCGTGGCTGGCCCTACTACCTGGCGGCCTTGTTCCTGCCGGCCCTGGCGGCCATCGTGGGTGGAGCGATCTACTACCTGATCTTCCCCGCCCGCTTCGACCCCTCGATGGCCTACGCGCGCGACACGTGGGGCTTGATCCCGCCCGTCCCCGCTGCGAATGTCTGGACGTTCCTCCTGACCATGACGCCCCTGCTCATCGTGGCCTCCCTGACCTCTCTCTATCTCCCGTTTGGAGAGGAGTTCGGCTGGCGAGCGTACCTGCTGCCCAAGCTCCTGCCGGTCGGAGCGCGCAAGGCGGTGCTGCTGGTGGGCGCCATCTGGGCCATCTGGCACTGGCCGTATGTGTTCATGGGATACGAGTACTGGCACAACTACTGGGGCGCGCCGGTGGTTGGCCCGCTGCTGTGGGTGGTGATCTGCTGTTTCCTGAGCGCGTTCCTGGCCTGGGTCACCCTGCGCAGCGGCAGCGTCTGGCCTGCGGCGCTCGGTCACGGCCTCATCAATGCCTCGGCCAGCCTGATGCTCTACTTCACCCGGGGAGAACCGGAGTATCTGCTCGGCCCCGGGCCTGTGGGGGTCATCGGATCGCTAGGATATGCACTGATGGGGGTGCTGATCTACTTCAGCGCGCGCGCCCTGGCCCCCATGGCCCGTCCGCCGACGTCCGAGCCATAGGCCCCCGAAGGTGTGGCGCACGAAGCGTCCATCTGGCTGGAGGCCTTTCTTATGGGGCAGGCCAGCCCCGGCCTTGTTCATAGACACTAGAGAGCTGGCTCTACGAGTCCCGGCTCGCGGTTGCCGACGAACACGGGGCGCGACGGGCCAAGCCGGAGGCTCGGCGTACATCTGCTGAGAGGAGGAAATCGATGTCGCTACCCCTGAAGGAAGAGACGGTCAAGCTAGGGGATATCCAACGGCCTTCCTGCGAGAGGATTGGCCGAGATAGGGACTAGCGAGCCTGATCCGGCGTCGCCCAGTTCGTCACCCGAGCGCGCCAGAACGACAGCCCGCCGAGCACGCGCACCCCGGTGGCAATGAACAGCGCCGCGTGAATGCCCACCACATCCATGAGCGCGATCCCCAGCATGGGGGCCACAAAGCCGGTGATGTTGGCCAGCGTAGCGTCGATGGACACAAAGGTGGGATAGCGGTCCTTGGGCGCCACCCGGTAGATGAGGTTGCTCATAAAGATGGTCATCCCCGCGGAAAAGAACCCGCTGCAGAACTGGGGCACCAGCAGTTGGGTGGGGGTCCTGGCCAGAGCCATGGTAAAGGGGTAGAGGGCCAGCCCGACGCAGGATAGCCAGAGCCAGCGCCGCCAGCGCGGCCGCGAGAGCAGGCGCGCCAGGGCGGCATAGGCTACCACGTTCAGCACCCGCTCCACGGTAAACAGGACAGCGATCCAGGCATCCGTTGCGCCCACGATGCGAACGCGATAGATGGCGTACAGGGCCATGGGCAGCATCAACCCCATGCGGAAGAGGAAAGCAGCGAGGCAGTAGTTGCGAAACAGGGGCGTGTCCCTCAGGAGCTGGACGATCTCGCTCAGGCCGCGGCGCGCGCCCGGTTGGGCGGGGGGCCTGGCCCACGGGGGGAGCACGATCCTGCTCATGATCAGGATGCTGACCATGCCGGCGAGGAACGTGCCCAGGAAGAGGGCGGAGTAATTCAGGGGATAGGGCGCGCGCGCCAGCCACTGGCCGGCCAGGAGCCCTGTGCCCGCGCCCACCAGGCCCTGGATCGCCAGCCGGGTGCTGAGCATCTGCGGGCGCCGCTCGACCGTGGTGGCCTGGCCCAGGAGGGTGACAAAGGCGACGTTGCCCGCCGCGCCCGGGATGAAGAGCAGGGTGTAGGCGCCGACCATGACGAGGCTCGCGGTGGCGGGCGGCAGAAAAGGGAGCAGGGCAAAGAGCCCGATCGTGGTGCGAAAACAAAGGCGGGAGAGGTTCGCGGTGCGCACCAGGCGCCCGTGCCGCGCCACCAGGGCGCCCATGGGGATGGAGGCCACGGTGGTCACCAGCGCGGGCAGCGAATCGAGCAGGCCCACCTGCCAGTTGGGCGCGCCCAGCCTGACCAGGAACACCGCAAGGAACGAAAAGGCCCAAGAGTCGACGATGGCTTGCCAGACCGACTCGGCATAGAGGACGCGCTCGTTGTGCGGCAGCTCGGACAGGCGTCTCCCGAGGCGCGCCAGGGGAACGGCCCACGACGGCCGGGAGGGGGCCGGGGCCTGTTCCAGGGGCGCCACGACCGCCGGCTTGGGTTGCTGGGGAATGTTCACGATGAGAACCTGCTCCTGTCGGGATGGCGCGCGGGGCGCGGGGGATACTATAGCGCATGTTGTATCTTGGACCAAGCCCGACGCCATCTGCATCATTGGATTGAAATCCAATGCTGATAGGCCAAGTACGTTAAAACGTACTAAATCGTATTATAATGCGATTTATCGCGTTTGGTTTACCAGCCTTGGGATTTCAACCCAAGGCGCGGCTACCAGGGCTACCAGGGCGGTGTCAAGAATCCTGATTCTGTCACCCTGAGGTCCTCCGAAGGGTCTCCGCTTACGCAAACGGAGATCCTTCGCTCCGCTGCTAAGAAACCTCAGGGTCTACTAGAGTTAGCGGAGATCCTTCCCTTCGGTCAGGATGACAGACTCGCTTGGCCGGGTTTCTTTGTGTTCGAACGGCGCCCCGCGCCGTGGAAATACTCAGGATGACAGGGGCGGCCATTGGGCGTGCTGAACGTTTTCTTGACACCGCCCTGCGCGGCTACAGGGGCACTTGAACCCAAGTCCATTGAGTGGTATAACGTATTTAGGTTCGCCTTTCCGACTTGGGCGACGAGAGTTCTGGTTTCGGTTGCAGTTATCATCAACATATCTGGAGGAATCCAACATGACGGTCGGTCGAGTGAAACAAGCGGGCAAAGTGGGTGTGATGATCCCGGGCCATCGGGAATACTGGCCGCAGTTCCCGGGACAACGAGAAGCCGAGCTAAAGTCTGCGGAGCTCTTTGAGAACCTGCTCGAGGAATGCGGCGTCGAGGTGATCCGTTATGTCGCCGATGACGGCACGCAGATGGTGGACACGCCGGAAAAGGCGTTCGAGGCAGGCGTCTTTTTCAAAAAGAACGATATCGACCTCTGTTTCATCTACCTTCCCGGCTATGTCGCTTCCGGCAGGTGGATGATCGGCGCCAAGCAGGTGTGCTGCCCCATCGTCTTGATCGGCCACCAGGTGCAATACGAGATAGGCCAGGTGTCCCTCACCGAGACGATCGGCTTCGGCGGCCCGTGCTGCGTCACCGAGGCTTACAACGCCCTGGAGCGCTGCGGCATCCAGGCCAAGGATTTCGTCTTTGGGCGCCAGAGCGGCAGGTGGTTCGACACCAATATGACCCAGCAGGTCAACGAGTGGTGCCGTGTGGCGGACGCGCTCAGAGCCTACAAGGGCGCCATCTTTGGCCAGCTGGGGCACATCTACGAGGGCATGCTGGATATGAACTACGATCCGACCACGTTTACCCGTTCCTTCGGCGTGCATATCAGGATGCTGGAGATGTGCGAATTGGCCGAATACGTGGAATCCGCGAGCAAGGCCGAGATCAAGGAAAAGATGGACGAGATGAACGAGACCTTTGAGTATCTCGAGCCATCCTACGATTCCACCACCGTGGCGATCAACCCGGAAGATATCTCATGGGCGGCGCAGTGCGCCGTGGGGCTGGACAAGCTCGTGCATAACAACAACCTCTCGGCGATGGCCTATTACTATGAGGGCCGGGACAACTACTATGAACGGGTGGCCTCCAACCTGATCATCGGCAACTCGTTGCTGGTTTCCAAGGGCATCGCCCTGGCGGGCGAATGTGATATGAAGACCTGCCTGGCCATGTACACCACCTCCGCCATCGGCGCCGGCGGCTCCTTTGCCGAATACGGCATCGACCTGGCGGATAATATCATGCTCGTGGGGCACGATGGGCCGCACGATATCCGCATCAGCGACGGCAAGCCCACCATTCGCGGCCTCGGTCTGTACCACGGCAAGCGCGGCCACGGCATCTCTGTGGAGTTTAGCTTGAAGACGGGCCCCATCACCATGCTCGGCCTGTCTCTCGATATCAACGGTAGGTTCCGTTTCATCGCCGGGGAAGCGGAAAGCGAGCGCGGGCCCCTGCCCGAGATGGGCAACTCGATGACCAGGGCGCACCTCGCCCGGGACGTCAAGGGCTACATGGTCGACTGGGCCAAGGCCGGCAATACGCACCATATGTCCCTGTGCCTCGGTTCTCAGGCCGGCGTCATCGACAAGCTCAGCAAGGCTCTGCCGGACGTCACCTTTAGAAAAGTGGAGTAACGCGAGGAGGATATTGATTTCCGCCAACGTGCTCCATTGGCATGGGGTCCAAGCCGGCCGGGCTTGCGCCGGCGCCGGCGCAAGCCCGGCCGGCGCCCTGACCCGGGCCAAGATGGAGCGCG
>CAYQDH010000168.1:0-10086 GCA_964416075.1 uncultured Anaerolineales bacterium
TGGGACCATCGACGCGGCAATCGCCAGGCGGAGATCGCGCGTTGGGGCCATGGTGAAGGGAGCGTGGATCATCTGCGCGCTGCCGACAGCGAAGGAGCGCGGGAGATCATCGAGAGCATCGCGGGCGCGGAGAACCATTACCACCTGGCGGTGAATATCCCCAATTATGGGCACATCGCCAACCTGCCCGAGGGGGCTATCGTGGAGGTTCCGGGGTTGGTTAGCGGGAATGGGGTGCAAGGATTGGCGATGGGCGCCCTGCCGGAGGGCGTGGCCGAGATGTGCCGCCGCGAGATCACGGCTGTCCGGCTGTGCGTGGATGCTGCTGTGCACGGCGACCGCCAGGCGGCCCTGCAGTGCCTTCTTCTGGATCCGGTGATCAGCGACCTGGACACGGCACAGCAGGTGCTGGATGCCTACCTGGAGGCCTATCGCGAACACCTGCCACAGTTCTGGCGCTAAGCGAACGGGCTAACCGTCCCGGAATGAATTCCGTTGCTGGCAAACGAAACGTGATAAATCACGTTATAATGCGATTTAGTGCGTTTTAATGTACTTTATATACCGACATGGGAGCTTCAGCCAAGTGCCGGTATGCAAGACATGTCTGGATACGTCTAGGGACATAGGAAGGAGCGACATGAGACGTAAAGTGCGTTGGGAGCGCATGTTTCCTGACGAGCTGGAGGAGGCCTTTGCGCAATGCCCACTGGTCTATTACACCTACGGGCTCTGCGAGCCTCACGGCCCTCAGAATGCCATCGGCCTGGATGCACTCAAGGTGCATGCCATCGCGTGCGAGGCCGCCCGCGCCCATGGCGGGATTGTGGCGCCGCCCGATTTCTGGCACATCCACGAGTTGGGCGGGTATGCGGTTTGGTCACACCAGGCGATTGGCGAGGTGGAGCGCTCGTGGCTGACGAGCCTGCCGCCGTGGCAGCATTTCAAGAACGTGTGCTATCACATCCGCGCCGCCGACGCGATTGGCTTTCATGCAGCGATCCTGCTGACGGGGCATTATGGACCGAACTGGGAGGACCTCAAAAGGCTGATCGAGCTGGTGCAGCCGTACGTGGGGGCGCGGCTCTACGGGCTTCCCGATTTCGAGGCCAACCAGCCAGGGTTCGACAACGATGGCCATAGCGGCGGCGACCATGCCGGCAAGGTGGAGACCTCCCTACTCTGGGCGCTGGAGCCCGAATGCGTGGACGTATCACGCGTGCCCCCGCCCGAGACGCCCGGCACCCACCTGGCCATGGGCCGGAATGTGCGCCTCTCAGACAGGCGCGTGGGAGAGCGCATGGTGGCGGACGAGGTTCGCTGGCTGGGACAGAAAGCACAGGAACTGCTAGCAACCTACGATCGCGAGCAACCCCAGCAGCGGCTGCGGACCTATGAACAGGTAGAAGAGCTATGGGATGGGGTGATCGCGCCGGTGGTGAAAGAGTTTGCGTCGATGCAGGATGTGTGGGGAGACGAGCAGCCGCCACCGGAAGGCTCGGTGTGGCGGGGAAACTGGCGGGTGCCGAACAGGGTTTGAGCCGTGTAGGGCAGGTCGGTCTCTTACGGCTGAGACGACGCCCCGGCAGCACGGAAATACTCAACAAGAACAGACGAAAGGGGAGACGAAGATGGCGATCTTGAAGATAGCTTGTGGACAGATTACCTGGGGTAGCGAGAACCCCAAGCGCGACGTGGACCCTCTGGCCGAGATAGCTCAGGCGGGGTACGAGGGTGCGCCGTGCGGACCCCGCGAGGGAGAGACCGCTGAGGCGCTGGTCAAGAGGTATGCGTCGTACGGGCTCAAACCCGCGCCGGGATACCTGAGCGGTGGGTTCTGGGACCCTGCGGAGCGTGCAGGGCTCCTGGATCGGGCGCGGGTCCTGGCCGCGTTCATGGCCGGGGTGGGATGCACGGAAGTGTATGTGGCGTCGGGGGGATTTGGCTCGGTGGTGACGCGCAGCGGGCGCACGCGCAGCCAGGCCTCCGGGCATGTGCGCCCCGAGGAGATGCTGACCGATGACCAGTTCAGGCAATTCGCCGACACCCTGAACGAGGTGGGGAGGATCACGGCAGCGGCCGGGGTGAAGAGCTGTTTCCACAACCACGTGGGGAGCTTTATCGAGACGCGAGAGGAGATCGACAGGCTGTTCAACCTGGTGGACCGCAGTGTGGTTTTCCAGGGGCCGGATATCGGGCACTTGGCCTGGGCCGGGGTGGACCCGGTGCAGTTCTGCAAGGACTATGCTGGGAGCATCAAATCGGTGCACATCAAGGATATCGACCCGCAGGTATTGCAGCGCGGGGTGGCGGCAGGGTGGGCCTATGGGCAGTTCTCCGACGCGGGGATCTTTGCCGAGCTGGGCGAGGGAATGGTCGATTTCCCGGCGATCTTCAGCATCCTGCGCCAGGCCAACTACGAGGGGTGGATCGTGGTGGAGACGGACCGCACCACCAAGGCCACGGCGTTGGAGAGCGCGGTGATCAGCAGGCGCTATCTGAAAAGTATAGGAATCTAGAGCATGAAGCCATGGTGGCGGAAGCGTATCCTGTTCATGGTCCTAGCACTGGTCATGGCCGGTACGCCGCTGCTACTCTGGAGCGCGTCCAAAGCTGTTCGGGCGGATGCGCCACCATGGGTTGAGCCGCGAGCCCTTAATGTGGTGCACCTGGCCGGGCAAGTACCCGATGAGGTTCTGAAAGATCACCTTGTTGCCTATGGCGCAGGGGGAATATCGCGATACGTCTCTTCGCAGTGGCAGGGTAATCGGCTACGCATCACGGTGCGCCTGGATACGCGCAGGCTGCAAGAGGGCTCTAACTGGGTGACGACCCTCGAGTTGTTGGGCCAAAAGCCGATCTTCGATCACATGGGTAGCGCCACGCCGGAGAGTTGGCTGCGGCTGTACGAGGGGGCCAGCGAGATAACCAGCCAAGTTACCGGGGCGCAGTTCGTGGACGCGGCGCTGCGCTGGCCCCTGGCGAGCGCAGCCAGCGCGGAGCGCTATCCGCAGAGTGTGGTTTGGTCCCTTCCCAGTGCGGAGGAAGGCCGCCGCATCCCCGCCAACTATGGGGGCCGGGCGATCATCAACGGTGACCACCCCGTGTTGACCGGCGTGTTCACTGTGGAACCGGCCATCCGCCCTCGGGTCACCTACCTGGGACAACAGCAGGCCACTTTCCAGTCCTATATCGGGGTCGGTGGGGTGGGGCTCTTTCAGCCTCTGATGGCACAGCTGCGGGGGCGCTACGGCGACCGCCATCCACGGATCCCCCTGAGCGTCCCCGAGGGGGCCAACTATGTACTGTTCGTGTACCCACCCATGCCGTTCGATGCGTACGACGGGACAGGGAACAATCTGCAGCGGCCCGTTGGCGGCACGGTACGGCTGGCACCAGATGAAGGGATGCTCTCACAGGACCTAATACATGGTGGGGCGTTTCCACTTCAGGTAGCCTGGCAAGACGCCGATCAGTCGGCTGGGCCATACCTATCGCTCTTGCCACCGATCAGCCGGATCACGCCACCCGAGTACGTTGTACCTGCGGGAGTGGCATATAACGCGTGCTTTATGCAGGGGAACTGCAGTGACTCGATCCTGCGCCAGATCTATGAAGCCACGATGAACATGCGCATCGTATACCTACGGGTAGACACACCCTACGAGGGCGTCGAGGCACTGCCGTTGAGGGTGGCGGATGAGACATGGACAGGAGGAGCGAGAGCGCCACAACAGGGGAAGAGGGGTCTTGACAGCATGAGCGAGCGCATTTACCTTCCTCTGCTGCGCAGCTATCGGCTCAGGCCCGAGCGCCCGCTGGGGTTCTTTGATGCTTCCAGCGGACGCATGTTGGGGTACCTGGCGCCATAGAGCGCAATCATCTAACGCAGGGCGGCGATGGACACATCGCGTGCGGGCACGGTGAGAGCGACCTGCCGTCCACGCACGTCCATGGGGGCGCCCCAGACCGTTTCGCCAACGGTGAAGGGTCCCCAGGCCTCGCTCAGCTCCAGCCGCACCGGGCGGGGTTGCTGCGTAGGGTTGGCCACCCAGAGATAGGCCCCGGCGGGTCCCTGCTGCAGGCGCGCCTGGACGCGCGAGTCGCTACTGGTGATGTGCGGCCGGCGACCGGCCCAACCCAACAGCGAGGCGAAAAAGGGCGCCGGCGGATCCGGCTCGTGACCACCCACCATCGCGTGTGCGGCATAACCCGCCCCGGCCATCGTGCCGATAAGCCGCGTGCGTCCGAGACCGCAGGCATGATCCACCACAGCGACCCGCCCATCGTCATACCAGCCAACGGCCGCACCCGTGGTTGGCTGGTAGGCCTGCATAAATATCCCTCCCCAAACCGGGAAACCGTCGACCCTAAAGCGAAGCTCCCCCAGGATATCAGGGGTGAACTCGACGTCGCTCTCCCGCGCCCCGAACAACTCGTGCAGCCCGTAATTCGGTTGCAGGGTGCCCACATGGCCGCGGTCCCCAAAGTAAGCCGGGCACCCCTCAGCGATGAGCTTACCCCCCTGCTCCACCCAACGGCGCAATTTCTCCGCCGTGTCCCGCGAAAGCATGACTGGGAAGGGCAGGTAGAGCAGGTCGTACGCACCGATATCGTCGATATGCACCCAGTCGGCCTGGATGTTGTGCCGGAAAAAGGCGCGGTAGGCGCCCTGCATGGACTGGGCATAGAAGGCGGTGCTCCCCTGCTGGGCATAGGTGAAAAGCTGCGTCTCGGGCACGTAGAGGATGCCGATGTCGCCCTTGACGGGGCGTGACTGCCAGAGCGGCGAACGAGCCCCGTCGGTGGCCCACTTACCGACGCGCGAGACCATCTCAGAGCGAGGGGTGCGCGAGCCATCCATGCCATAGGCGCCAAAGGCGCCGAAGAGCGGGCCATCGAGTAGGGGGCGCCAGCGCAAGTAGAGCATGCCGCGGGCCCCGGCCATATAGCTAACCAGGTCCCAGTAGTGGATGTCCTCCGGCGAGGCGATGCGGCCCTCGTCGCGTGGCTTGCCGACGACCTGTGGCTGCATCCACAGGGGGCCGGCATAGGTTTCGGCATGCCAGAAGGGTTTGCCACGCGAGGCCGCACGCACCAGGTCCACGGCGTGGAATTGCTTCCAAGGCTCGTCGCCATGTCGAGACGAACCCCAGGTGTAACCATACGCCTCCACGGGCCGGGCAGCGCGCCAGTCGTCGGCGCCCCCAGGAGCCATATTGGTCAAGCTGCCCACGACGCCATGCGCCACGATGGCTGCCTGCGGGTCGACAGCACGGAGCGTCTCGATGCGCCAGCCCATGAGATGATAGGCGTTGTCCAGGCGAAACTGCAGCCAATCGAGCATATCCGGATAGGCACCAAAGCCGCGAGGAGGGGTGACATCCTCCCACTCGGCGAGAGAATGGCGATGCCACGCCTCGGCCACTGTGCGCAAATCGCCGTATCTTTCCTTTAGCCAGGCCTGGAAGCTGGCCACAGTGCCCGGGCAGTAGCAGGTCTCAGGGCTATAGTTGCACTCGTTCCAGACATCATAGCCTCCCAGCCCAGGGTGCCCGCGATAGTGCGCAGCTAACTCGCGCAAAAAGCTCTCGGCCAGGGCGCGATAGTCCTCGTTGTCCAGGCAGAGGCCAGGAAAGCCCCCTGTGACACAACTACCGCCCATGCTCGAGTGCACCTTGCGCCCATCGCGCGTCTCATACCGGGCATGGGCATAGCGGCGAAAAGCCCATTCGGGAGCCGACGTGATGAACTCGGCGATGATCGTCTTGAGGCCATAGCGGGCTGCGAGGTCGAGCTGGCGGTCGTAAGGCTCCCAATCATAGACGCCGGGAGCGATCTCGATAGCCGACCAGAGGAACCAGTGGCGGAACGTATTCATGCCATCTTCCGCCGCCGTGCGATAGTCGCCCTCCCAGTCCTCGCGGGGAGGATTGGAGCGGCGGTAGTAAACGGCGCCATAGGGAAACGCGGGCAGGTGCGCGAGGCTCATGGATTTCCTTTCTGCAGCGTGCTCGTGTCATGATCCTGGCGAACGGAGAAATCGAGTCACGCTGACGGAGCCGCCCGAGGATCGGGAGGGCTCGATGGCGTCGACCATCGGCCATATATGGCCATGCAAGAGTTTAGCCGATGTACGGGGAGAAGACAAGGCGCATACTCACCCTCTGCAGCCGAGTGTGGCCAGCAGCACAGCGACGAGAGCCCCATCTTTTCCCAATAGAGCCTTAACAAGATCCAAACAATCGTTTGCTATAATGAGGTTGTTACGGTGTCAGGGATCATAGGCGTGACACAGCTTGCTGGGGGGCCATGCTACGACACCAAGGGTCCACATGTGGGCGCCCTTGGCTGGCAGTTCTGGGGATCGACATGCTTTGTGTCAGTCGGCCATCGCGACACCGGCCTTTGGATGGTCACGCTGTTCGATGATACAGGGGACGGACAGTGGACTAGACTACTCCCCGGCGCATCCCCTGTTACGGGAGCGCGGCCTGAGGCCGCGCTCCTTGTTTTTGTGAGCGGCCCAGCATGACGGGCAGGTGATTTCTCATCAACGTGAGATTCGGTGTAGAATCCATATCATTGATCTGACGCCGCTGGGGGAATAGGGCATGGCCAAGACCATTCTTGTGGTAGATGATGAAGAGAACTTGCGCTCGCTTCTAGAGGCCTACCTGGCCCAGGAAGGGTTTTCAGTTGTGACGGCGCAAAATGGCCGCGATGCCTTGCGGCTGTGTCGCCAAGTGCACCCCGACCTGATTGTCCTCGACCTCATGATGCCAGAGATGAGTGGGTACGAGTTCTTGCGCCTACACGCCAAAGAGTTCGACACGCCCGTCATCATCCTTACGGCCAGGGTGGAAGAGTCAGACAAAGTGCTGGGGCTGGAAGTGGGGGCGGATGACTATGTGACCAAGCCATTCAGCCCTCGTGAGCTGACCGCTCGCGTGCGCGCTGTGCTACGCCGCACGGGCCGGGGCGAGAGCCAGCCCGAGGTCCTTCGGGTCCAAGAGGTGGCTCTCGATCGCATCAGGCACAGTGTGGCTGTCAGGGGAGAGCCCGTGGAGCTAACTCCTTCGGAATTCGATCTGCTGGCCACACTGATGGCACAACCAGGGCGCGTGTTTTCCCGCTCAGAGTTGCTGACGCGCATGCAGGGGACCCTGTACGAGGGGTACGAGCGCACGATCGATGTGCATGTGCGTAATCTACGGGGCAAAATCGAGATCGATCCTACGCACCCCCAGTACGTTGAGACCGTCTATGGGGTGGGTTACCGCTTTGTAGAAGAGAGGGCTTGATGCGTTCCCTGAACACCAAGCTGGTTCTGGCTTTTGTGCTGGTTAGCCTAGCCTGCATCGGCATGGTTGGTTTTTTCATCGCGCGCTGGATCCCAGTTGAGTTCGGGAATTTCGTCAACGCTCAGGATCGCGGTGCGGCGGTGGAGCAACTGGCCGAGTATTACCGCACGCATGGCGATTGGGCCGATGTGGGCGAGGCGATGCCTTTTCTGGCCCAGAATGGCAGCGAGCGCACGACGAATAGTGTGGCGTTAGCCAATCGGGCCTACCGGGTGGTGTCACCCGGGCTGGGACTGCAAGAGGGCCAGCCAGTTCCGCGCGACAAGGAGATCCAGCGTATCGGGATTGTGGTGAACAATCAAGTGGTGGGCTTTTTGCTGGTAGAGCGCCGCGCCTTGGAGATGAGCATGCTAGGGCAGCGGTTTCTGCTGGCGGTCAACCGGGCACTCGTTCGCTCGACCCTCATCGGCCTGGGGGTGGCGATCGTCCTGGGGGCGATCCTGGCACGCTCACTGACGCATCCGCTACGAGAGTTGACCTTAGCCACGCGCGCCGTGGCCAGAGGCGACCTGGACCAGCAGGTACCCGTGCGCTCGCATGACGAGCTGGGCGAGCTGGGCCAGGCGTTCAACCAGATGAACACGCAGCTCGCGCGAGCACGCGACCAGCGCCAGCAGATGACGGCCGACATTGCCCACGATCTGCGCACCCCCCTGAGCGTCATCCTGGGACATGCTGAGGCGCTGGCAGACGGCGTGCTACCCCCTACACCGGAGCGCCTACGGCTGATCCACGACGAGGCCAAGAGGCTGAAGCGCTTGGTCGAGGATCTGCGCACTCTATCCCTGGCCGAGGGCGGAGAACTGCCCCTAGCCCGGCGACCTGTGGCCGCACAGATCGTGCTCGAGAGGGCGGCGAGCGCCCATGCGCCGCGTGCGAACGAGAAGGGTGTCCATATGCAAGTTTCGAGCGAGCCGAACCTGCCCCTGCTCGATATAGACCCCGACCGTATCGCCCAAGTGCTGGACAACCTGCTGGACAACGCCTTGCGCTATACACCCAACGGAGGGCAGATCACCCTGAGAGCAGAGGCCGACGAAGCAGCGATACGTTTGTGGGTGCAAGACAGCGGTCCCGGGCTTCCCAGCGAAGACCTGGAGCGTATCTTTGCGCGGCTCTATCGCGCGGACAAATCTCGCCAGCGCCACGATGGCGGCTCGGGCCTCGGCTTGGCCATTGCTCGCTCGCTCGTCGAGGCGCATGGCGGTCGTATCTGGGCGGAAAGCACACCCGGCCAAGGGCTCAAGGTAACTATGCGTTTGCCCATAGACCAGGCGAACTGAGCTGGCAGCCCACAGCGTCTAGTGGGCTGCCAGCGCCGATCCTACGGCAGCCATGGCCCTATCTACGACAGGCCCATGGCTTGCAGGTTGTGATAGCTCATGGCCAGGGATTCGAATGGATCACGCTGGCAGACATCTTGCTCCACGGCGTACCACTGGACCCCTGCTTCGCGGCAAGCCTGCAAGATGGCCGGCCAGTTCAGATTACCCTCCCCTACCTCGGCCATGGTCTGGGCGCCATTCAGGATGACCATGTCCTTGAGGTGCACAACGGGCATGCGCCCAGCGACTTGGCGCACCCAAGCTGTGGGGTCGCCGCCGCCATGCTGCACCCAATAGGTGTCGATTTCAGCCTGCAGGTAACGAGGATCGCTCTCCTCATAGATTATGTCCAAGCCTGTTTTGCCGCCATAGCGCTCGAATTCGAAGCTGTGATTATGGTAGCTAAAAGTGAGCCCGGCCTCATACAGCTTGCGACCCACCTCACTGGCTTCTACAGCGAAACGGTGGAAACCGTCCTCCCCCGCATCACGGTAGGACTTGGGCATGCTGCCGATGGCCACGTGGCGGCACTGCCATAGTTGGTGCTCGGCGATCACGCTGGGCAGATCGCCCCAAAGGCGATCACCGCCGATATGCGTGTTGCAGACCACCAGGCCCTCACCATCCAGAATAGCTTTTACCTCTGAGGGCGGGATAGGCCCGATGGCCGAAATCTGCACCGCCCGATAGCCCATCGCCCTAACCTTTTTCATGGAGGCGGCGAAATCCGGCGCCGTCTGGGTGAACTGGCGCACCGTGTAGAGCTGAGCAGCAAGAACGTATTGGCTCATATCCTCGTTTCCTTTCCCCGACTGTGAAGTGTATTTGGGAATCTACCGCAAAGACGCCAGGGACGCAAAGGTTTCAGCGTGCAGCATGCGCGGGTGCGTCCGGGATTGGAAAGAGATAGAAGGCGGCAAGGTGGTCTTGTAGGTTTTCTGTACCTTACCAATCACATAGCGACAGTGGGGGCCTTGCTGACCGGTGCGTTCCGGTCTCCAAGGCCAAATCGTGCCGCATGGCTTAGGTGATGCTGGCTACTGCTCTCGCTTCCTGGGTCCCTAGCCAGCGCATCAACCGCTTTAGGTTCGCCGCTACGCCCGTGAAGTAGGCTTGCAGTCGCATCTTAACCAATCCACGGTAACGTGCATAGCGCAGCCCGTGGCCGCGTACCAGTTCCGAGATCGTCCCTTCGATTGGCGATCGCAGGCGAAAAGCCTCTCGGAAGTCTTCGCTCTGGGCCCTCTCCCGTGCGACACCAAGCCACGCCCGGTAGGGGTTCAGCGTCAATGAGCGGCCGGATTGACTAGCGGTACACACCCCAAAGGCCGGACAAGCCCGACAGGTCGACCCCGCGAAGCGGATAGAGGCCCACGTTCACGCCGGGAAGGGCCCGG
>CAYQDH010000169.1:0-10085 GCA_964416075.1 uncultured Anaerolineales bacterium
AAACCTCGCCACCGAAGAGGTTCCAAGCCATGAGCGAAGGCAAGGAACAAGGTTAGCAGCGGCACCAACGCCAGGAGGACTGTGGCCAGACCCGCCCCCACGTTGACCAGGCCCAGATAGACGAGGCCAAGGAACGCGCCGAAACTGAGCGCACCATAGAGGATGACGCCCACAGCTGCCCGGCCACGGGGCAAAGGGGAACGGCGAACCAGCACAATCAACCACAAGACAAGCGCGGCGAGGCCAAGGCGTATCGTCGCTCCCCAAAAAGGCGGGAGCTCCGCATTGCTGAAACGTATGGCTACGCTATTACCGCCGGCCAGGACTGTGCCCAGCACAAAGAGGATAGGGGTCACATAATCGCGCGGTTTGGCATCCACACCAGCTCGCCCAGAGTTCATATTGCTCACCTTTCCTCCGAACTCGTCATCTCTCGACCATAACTACTATACAGCGCCAAGTCGCCGTTTTCATCGAGTGATACATGTATCTTTGCTTATGTGGACGGATTGACTGGAGGATACGAAAAGTACACATTATGTAGGCCGATGAACGTGAGCCGCGCCCGAGCTCATCCTCGTTTCCTTCGCGATTGACAGATACCGCCGAATGAGGTATGCTGGTAGTATGAAAATCAAGACATCAATCACACTATCCGAGGATTTACTGAAGGAGATCGAGCGAGAAGCCGCACCGGGCCAGACGCGCTCTGACTTTATCGAGTGCGCGGTCCGAGCGATCATCGCGCAACGACAGCGTGAGAGGCAAAACGCCAGGGACCTGGAAATCCTCAACCGCCGAGCACATTTTCTCAACGAAGAGGCGGCCGACGTGTTGGACTATCAGGCCGACCTATGAAACGTGGCGAGCTCTATCGCGTGGCTCACCCATCGGCGCAGGATCCCAAGCGATCCCGCGTGTTCGTCGTTGTCAGTCGCCAAGTATTGATCGACTCGCGATTCTCAACGGTGATCTGCGCCCCGGTATATTCTGTACACGACGGTCTCTCTACCCAGATCGTCGTGGGGATAGACGAGGGGCTAAAACACGAGAGTAGTATCCACTGCGACGAATTGGTGAGCATACCCAAATCAGCTTTGACGAACTATGTAGGCTCCCTGTCTCCTCAGAAGATGCAGTCGCTCAATCAAGCGCTGCGCATCGCCCTGGATATTGAAGTGGAATTCCCGCCGGCTAATTGACCAATGGTGCCCGCTATATAGCCGGTATCTGCACAAACTCGGTGCAGTTCTCTCGCGTCACCGTATGCACCTCGGCCCCGGGGTAAGCCTCGGTAAGGGCGCGACCCATGGATTCGCGCACCGTCCCCCGCCACTTGCTCATAGTGAGACAGTTGCGGTTAACAGGTCAGACTATCAGTCGCCCACCCCTTGCGCAAGCGCCTCTAGCGCGCTGATCCACTGGTCCAGGTGTGCGCACCTAGCTCGCAAAGTGCCCAGGCCTATCCTCTGCGCCACCAGTGGTCCAACAGAAACCTTCATGCCTTCGTACCTAGGGATCTCGCGGATAATGCGCTTAGATGGCGCGGTCTCCTGGCCATCGTCGATCAGCTCTGGTGACGAAAAGCTAGAGGCCATCTTCACGAGATTGCGAATAGCCTGGCCGTCGTTGGGATACTGTGAGTCCAGCTTCTGAGGGTCAGCTAGCAGCAACGCCTCGAACTCGTGCAACTGGAGGTGTGGGACGAAACGAGGATGGGGAATATCCTGTCTCAGGGCTTGCTCCAGCGCCGCCACGCGCTGGCGTGGGTCACGGATGTTGCGCGCCTCGGCATAGCCCGGAAAGTCGTCCGGTAGCGCGCAAAGATCGAACATTGTCGTAAAAGCGGCGTCTGGTTTGTGATCTTTTTTCATCCACCGTTCGATATCCTTTCTGGCATGGGCGTAGCTCACCAGCCCGCCACGGTAAGTCTTGCCGCATCGCCGGTTCGTCATCACACAGCGAGCGTCTCCCCAAACGCCCAAGTCAGCCAGATGCTTCGCCAGAACGCTATTCACGTAGGGATGCAGGCCCAACTCCGGCTCGTCCAGGATCAGCACGCCGGGCAGGTCCTGTTCAGGTTGCAGGAGCAATGTCACCAGCGCCATCGCTCGCAGCATACCATCCGCCGCCTGCGAGGCATTGAAAACGCGGTCGCTGCCGATCTCCCGCCAGCCCAATAGCAGCCGTCCGAACTCTGTCTCGAACTCGAAATCCGCAAAAAAGGGCAGAATAAGCCGGATAGTCTCCACGCTGCGCTGGTAGCACCGGCTCTCGCTCTCTCGTAGCCGCAGCAGTACCGGCGCGAGGTTCGCCCCATCCTCCTTCAGCCAGCGGCTGTCTAATACATCCCATGTGGTGCGTATGCGCGCTGTGGCCGAGGCAGGGTTTACCGTTCGGTGTAATACGCTACCATTCTGCAGGTGTCGGCGTCCAAGACAAAGCGCTGTCCGCCTTGGTCGCATCTGTGCTCAAACAATGCTATAATGTCCCCCAGACCCACTGCGTGACCTTCAACCATTGCGCCAAGGAGAATCGACGATGACCCGACTGCTCGGCGAGATTATGGAGCAGCCCGACGTTCTGCAGCGCTTGATCGATGCCGAGTTACCGGCCATTCGCGAGCTGGCAGGCAAACTCAGGCAACGTGAGGTGCAATCCGTGCTCATTGCCGCGCGGGGCACCTCCGATAACGCCGCCACGTATGGCAAGTACATCTTTGGCACCCTCAACCGCCTGCCGGTCATCCTGGCCGCGCCGTCGCTCTATACCATCTATGACCAGCCACCTCTCTTGCGCAACACCCTGGTGCTGGGCATCTCCCAATCGGGCGTGTCCCCCGATATCGTCTCCGTGGTCGAGAATGCGCGCGCCCAGGGCATGCCCACCGTGGCCGTCAGCAACGCTCCCGATTCGCCACTGGCCCAGGTCGCCGAGAACTTGATTCTCATCCACGCCGGGGAAGAGCACAGCATCGCGGCCACCAAGACCTATACCACCGAGCTGATGGCCCTGGCCCTCCTGGCCGTGACTTTGCGCGATGATGCTGAGCTCCTCCAGGGCATCATGGCGGTGCCGCAGGCCATGCGGGCTGCGCTGCAGCAACAGGAGCAGATCGCCCTGCGTGCCGAGCGCTACCGCTATATGGAGAACTGCGCGATCATCGGGCGAGGCTATAACTATGCCACCGCCTATGAGATCGCCCTCAAGCTCAAAGAGCTGACCTACATCGGGGCCAATCCCTATTCCTCAGCCGAGTTCTTGCACGGCCCCATCGCCACCGTGGCATCGGGGTTCCCTGTGCTGGTCGTAGCCCCTAGTGGCCGTATCCTGTCAGATATGGTGCAGATTATCGGCGAGCTGCGAGAGCGTGAAGCCGAGTTGCTCATCATCTCCGACCGCAACGACGTCTTGCAGATGGGCCACACCGCCTTGCGCCTGCCCCTGGCGGTAGACGAATGGCTTTCGCCGCTCGTTTCCATCCTTCCGGGACAGCTTTTCGCCTATTACCTGGCGTTAGCCAAAGGCATCGATCCGGAGCATCCCCGGGGCCTGCGCAAGGTGACCGAGACTTATTGATTGTTCTTGATTTTTGCGTAGAACAGGAGTAAACTCCAGCCCATACCGCAGCCTTCGCTCCAGACCGTATTCAACTGGGGTTTGGCCAAGATAGGAAGAGGGAGAGATCGACGCATGGACACCAGGTTCCGGGCTCTACGCTGGGTCGCATCGCTTTACAAGATTTTCGCCTGGATCCTTCTGGTGGTAGGGATCCTATTTGCTGGGTTGCTCGTTGTCCTGGGCGCCGTTCAGGAGTCTGTGGGGGCGCCCAGTCCCATTCTGGAGAACGTGCCTGTGCTGCGCCTGGCGAGCAACCTGCCAGGCGGCATCCTCACGGGCCTTGGCATACTGGTCCTGGCCCTGGTTCAGTTTCTAATGCTCTATGCGGGGAGCGAGGCCATCCGCCTGGCCCTGTCCATAGAGCAGAGCGCCCGCGAGGCGGCCCTCTATCTGCGGGGCGAGTGCCTACTGCCCCCCCTACCACAACCGGCGGCGTGGAGTACCACCCCCGAGTCCTCGCCGGAAAGGAATTGACGATCCGGCGCCAGGATCGTCACGACCACGCGGCGGGTTTGCTGCTCATGCGCGGCTTGCAGATGATCTCCAGAACCCGCAGGTCGAAAAAGTCCTGCGCGTTGGCCGGCAACAGGATCACCGCGGTGTCGGCGCCCCTGCCCGTCCCGCCGATAGCCAGCGTCTCTTCGCCAACGCGAACCAGGCCTGCGTCAGCGGCCATCATGCTGATCTCGCAGCACACCTTGATCCCCTCACAAAAGTTGCGCAGCACGAACGAGACGATCTCGTCCAGTTGGTAGGTGCCTAGCTTGCGCCGGACGGCGCGTGCGAGCCCGCCAAAAGCATGTTGGCAGGTTAGGATTTGGCCCCCCCCGGCCCGGATTCTCTCTGCATATTCGGGCATCAAGTCATGCGTGTTGGGGCCCGCAAATCCAACCGAGCGCGAAACGACTACCACATTGTACCCTTGGAAGACCTCCACCGCCCGGGCTCCCGTTTTTCCCGAACCCGACGCTACCAGGACCGATTTAATCCCCGTGTCCGCGATATAGGCCCGCGCCGCGGCCAGGGCCTGTTCGGTATTGTCGGGCCCCGCTGTCTCAAAGTACATAGAACGCGCTTCACGATCAGGCACGATGGTTCTCCTCTCCTACAGATACTATAATAGAATAACAATAATGCCCGCGTCGGCCGGCCTATGCCGGACCGGGTTCCTGGATATCGGCCTCGAGGTCAACCACTGGGCCGGAGGCGCGCTGCACGCGCTCCACAGCGCGGTAGATATGGCGCTTGACATCGTGAGACTGGCCTTCGAGTTGGGCCAGAATGCCCTTTATAAACGCTCGCTGTGAATCCAGGCCCTCGGGACAAGGCTCGCCCGCGATGGGCCATGCGCTGGCCTTGGCAAAGGGCACGATGTCCCGCTCCTCCACGAAAACGAGGGGCCGTATGATCACCAAACGACCTCCAAAGAGGCTCATCTTGGGCTCCATTCGCGCCAAGCGCCCGTTGTAGATGAGGTTCATCAACGAGGTCTCGGCGACATCATCCGCATGGTGTCCAAAAGCGATCTTGTTGCACCCCAGGCGATCGGCGATCTCGAACAGGGCTCTGCGCCGCAGCCGAGCACAACGGAAGCATTTGCTCAACGGGGTACTCTCCAGGTCTTCGGCCGTCGGCACATATTCCATAGTCAGGGGCACCTGGCGCTCCTGGCACCATGCCTCCAGCCATCCTTCCGGCACGGTACGCCCACACGACCTATCGGTCTGGATATGCCCAACCACAAGATCATAATGCTCGCGGGCCACGCGCCTGCGCCGCCACAGCAGGTCGAGCAGGGTCATACTATCCTTGCCCCCAGAGACCGCCACCAGCACTTGGTCTCCGTTCGCCAACAAGCGGTACTCATAGCAGGCCTTGTTCACAGCCTTGAGCAAGTAATACGCCAGCTTGTCTGCGCGGGCCTGATCCCCCTGCCCCGCCCCCTGTTGTGTCTCACTCATTTTACACGCTCTCGCGCCAGGCACCCACGACCCCTCCCGCAGCCCAGACTACAACGCTCATCATCCCGTAAGTTTTGACCATCCCCATGCCCTGTGCTATAATACCAAGTAAGTTGATTCAGAACGTCCGTTTGTACCCGATCAGAGGATCAGAAATGAAGATCTCTACCAAAGGCGAATACGGTATCCGTGCGATGATCGAGCTCGCTCAGCGCTATGGCGAAGGTTATGTGCAGAGCTCGGATATCGCATCGGCGCGCAAGATCCCCGAGAACTATTTGTACCAACTCTTGATCACTTTGCGCAAAGCAGGCCTGATTCGCAGCCGCCGTGGCCCCCAAGGAGGGCATATGCTCTCCCGGCCGCCAGAGCGCATTTGCCTCGCCGAGGTCGTCATCGCTCTGGAGGGGCCGCTTTCGCCCACATCGTGCGTCCAGGATGACGTGGCTAACGACTGTGTTTTCTGGCAGCAATGCGTCGTGCGCGACGTGTGGCAGCGGGTAACGGACGCCACCCACCGCATCCTCCAAGAGACGACGTTCGATGACCTGGCCCAAAAGGAGAGGTCTTGCCAGATCTCCCAGGCCACGGGGTAGCTAGACTTCTCCCGCAATCTCCCGTTCCAGGCGCTGGAAATAGCCCACCATGTAAGCGTGGCGGCCCTCCGCCAACTCTCGCCCTGTCTCCGTAACCATGCGCTCTCGCAGCTTGGCCAGCTTGAAGAGGTATTCGTGCACGGGCGTGTGCTCTTGGGCGCTCAGGTCTTGGCGCCCGGCTTGCGGAGGACGCTCGGCATAATCGGGTGGTACCGTGGCCCACAGCCGTTGGTGCTGCACCCCGGCGATAGCATAGGCCCGCGCTACACCGATAGCCCCGATAGCATCCAGCTTGTCCGCGTCGTACAACACGCGCGCCTCCAGGCTGGATGGCCCATCCACCCCACGAAAGCGATGCTGCGCGATGGCCTGAGCCACCGCTTCTACACGCGCCGCCGGATAGGCCCGCAGAATCTCACGCGCCTTCTCGGCGCTGTACTTGGCGTGACACACGCCCGACCTCTGCTCCTCCACTCGGCCGATGTCGTGCAGCAGCGCGGCCGCCCGCACGATCTCCAGGTCGGCGCCCTCGCGTTGCCCGATGCGCTCTGCCAAGCGCAACACGCGTAGGACGTGGTCGAACCCATGCGCGGAATCGTGGTCGGCGTAGTAGCGTTGCGCCGTATCGATGTCGATCATCACCTCGCCTCGACGGCGCACTGGCGCCGTGTCGATGTCGATCATCGCCCCCCCGTTATGGCGCGCTGCAACCGGGCCGCCAAGGCGTAGAGCAGAGCCATCTCCAGTGCCACCAACACACCGATCTTCCACACCGCATCGATCCACAGGGGCAGCGGGTAAAGCTGGATCAGTGTATCATCTTCGAAAAAGAGCCACGAGCCCTCGCTAAAAAAGATCTGGTGGAAACGGGTAAAGAACACGTCAAAGTTGAGCACCGAAGCCAGCACGATAAAGAAGATCAGCCCCGCGGCGATCCATACCCCCTGACGCAGGTAGAGAGGCGCCATAGCGCGGCCAGCCGAGTACCACACCAGAGCCACGCTGAGCAACGCGAGCACCAGCAACAGGGCGTGGGCCAGGCGAAAGCCATCCATCACTACCCGCACATCGATGAGGTGCTGCACCTCTTCGTCGCGCAGCGCAGTCTCCCCCGCATCGGTGCGCAGGGCGGCCATCTCCTGCTCCGTCGCGCGCCCCATCACATACTTGACGATCGTCGACGACAGGCGCAGGCGCTCGGCAGCGCCGAAGCGGATGGAGGAGGGAAAGTTTCGCAGCCCATACTCGTGCCGCATATAGGCCGGCGAGGCGATCAGATACACCGGCGATACCAGCAGCAGAACCGGAATAGCCACAACCAGGATGATGTGCGCCAGCGTTGCCAGGGCATGGGGCACCCGGGCAGCCACTTTGCTCTCTATCGCTCTTGCCATTACACACACTCCGGAGTGAGTTGCCAGAGGTTCTCGCCATACTGGCCATTGCCCACAGCCAGCGCCTGCGCGCGAAGAGCATCCTCCATCTCGTGGACACTCTGCCAAAAGGTGCTGATCTGCGAAGCGTAACAAGCTACGCCGCGGCCCTTGGCCTGTAGGTCGGCCTCATCGAGGGGAATCGTCTGGCGCTGCCAGCAATACCCCGGCCAACGCGCCAGCGCCGCCTGCACCACGTCGGCGTTGCCGGCGTAGGGGTAATCCTCGTAAAAGAGGACCTGGCTGCCACGCTTGAGCAGGGAGAGGGCCATTTGCAGCACCAGGATATGATCCACATGGTGCCCCGCACTGAGCGGCGCATAGATCGTAGCCTGGGCTACCTGCGGCAGTCGCGCCTCCAGGTCGGCCAGCAAGGTCCGCGGAAGGTCGGCCTCGGCGGGGTGCACGTTCGCAAAGATATGCTCCACCGTGGGGTAATAGGCTACCTGGCCGCTGGCATCCTGGCGATAGACACAGTCGAGGAAAGGCAGATGTAGTGCCTGTGAACCGATGGCGTGCGTGGCGGCCAGATCCTCCTCGCGCCGCACCGCCACCGGGTCCTGAGCATTGCCCCAGCGCTCCTTGAGCTCTAGGGCGAAGGGGGTAATCGCGTCGTCGGGGGGCGTGCCGGCGAAAAACGTCACCACCAACACCCGGGCGCCCTTTTGGGCCAGGGCATGCACGATCCCCCCGCAAGAGAGGACCACGTCGTCCAGATGCGGCGACAGGCAGACACAGTCATATTCGAGTTCCGTCGTGCGGCGCATTATCATGCGGCGCATTATAGTGATCTTGCACGCCCCTGCCAACCCCACCCTTCACGTCAATCCTCTGGATTTAGCCCCATGAATGATATACAATTCTGTCCTAGCCGAGTTACGCCCCGGCCCTACCTTACGAACAACAGAACAGGAGGTCCCTGATGTCCAACCAATTCGTGCCCCACACGGTGGCAGCGTGGGAAGAGACAGTCGTTATGCCCACCTATGTGGTGCCTCCACCTGACCCCAACCCCATGTTCCTGGACAAGCGCGCCAACCAGGGCGCCACCGGCCGCGTATATCCCAATCCCTTCACCGATCGCCTCTCCAGCGAGAGCGTCGACCATCCTCACCGGGCCATCTACTTGGAGAACGATTATCTCCAGCTGATGATCTTCCCCGACCTAGGGGGCCGCATCCAGGCTGCGATGGACAAGACGAACGGCTACGATTTCGTCTATCGACAGCACGTCATCAAGCCCGCGCTCATCGGCCCGATCGGCTCATGGATCTCGGGCGGGGCGGAATTCAACTGGCCCCAGCACCACCGGCCTTCCACCTTTATGCCCGTCGATTCGCTCATCGAGCGACAACCCGATGGCAGTGTCATCGTGTGGCTGGGCGAGCACGAGCCGATCGATCGCACCAGGCAACTGCTGGGCATCTGCCTGTACCCCGACAAGGCCTACATCGAGCTCAAAGTCCGGCTCTATAACCGCACGCCCTTGGCCCAATCCTTCCTGTGGTGGGTGAACTGGGCTGTGCATACCCACGATCACTATCAGGTCGTCTTTCCTCCCGATGTGACATCCATCACCGACCACTCCAAGCGGGCGATGGCCTACTATCCCATGCCCGACGGGAGCTATTACGGCATCGACTACAGGGGCGTCGACATCAGCTGGCCCAGCCACCTCCCAGGAGCCACCTCCTACTTTGCCTGGGCCTCTGATTATGACTATTTCGGTGGTTACGACCATCGCCGCGATGCGGGGGTCATCCATGTGGCCAACCACCACATCTCCCCCGGCAAGAAGATGTTCACCTGGGGCACGGGCGATTTCGGCCAGGCCTGGGGCCGCAACCTCACGGATGCGGATGGGCCATACATCGAGCTCATGGCCGGGGTTTATACCGATAACCAGCCCGACTTTTCCTGGATCCAGCCCTATGAGAGCAAGACCTTTAGCCAGTTCTGGTATCCGGTGCAACAGATCGGGCCCGCTCAGAATGCCAACCGCCGTGCGGCGATCAGCCTGCAAGTGAGCGACGGTACAGCGCGCGTCGGCGCCTGTGTCACCGAAAGCCTGCCCCGGGCCTCCCTGGCCTTGTCTGTCAGAGGCCAGGTCGTCTGGCAGCAGACCGCGGACCTGGCGCCCGGCTCCCCGCTAGTGGCCGGGGTCAGTCTGCCTGCCAATGCCGCCAAGACCGATCTCACCTTGCGGTTGTGCGACCAGGCCGGCCTGGAGGTGATCCGCCATACACCCCTAGTTCCCCCACACGAGCCGCTGCCCGAGGTGATGACGCCTCAGCCCCCACCGGAAGATATCGACAGCATCGAGCAGCTGTACCTTACCGGCCTGCACCTGGAGCAGTACAAGCACCCCACCATCGAACCGGAGCCCTATTGGGAGCGCGCCCTGGGCATGGACCCGGGCGACGCGCGCTGTAACAATGCCCTGGGGCTCTCTCACTTGCGGCGGGGCAACCTCT
>CAYQDH010000170.1:0-10054 GCA_964416075.1 uncultured Anaerolineales bacterium
CTCGTGAATGGGTCAACCTCATCGTGCGCGTCTCAGGGGACATCGAACAGCGTGCCGTCCTTCTATCTCAGCGTGGGGTGCAGATCAAGCATCAACTTCGCCTCACCAAGGCACTGGCCATCCGCTGCACCGGCGAGGCGGCGCTACAACTCTTGAACGTACCTTGGGTCGAGCGAATCGAAGAGGATCGCCCGGTGCGGGCGATGGGAGGTTGACGCGATGGAAAGTGACCAGTCCTCCAAGCTGACGGGCGCCGTGATGCGCCAGATGGCGCAGGCCACGGACGATACGCAATTGCCCGTCATTGTGCGCTACGTGCCCTCCCGCCGGGTCATGCGTCGTGGCGAACCGATGCGCGGCGTAAGGGAGAGTTACCATTTCCGTCTGCGACCCTTTGTACATATGTACGCCACGCCGGAGGCTATCCGCAAGCTAGAACAAGACCCCGAGGTGGTCAAGATCTACGCGGACTTGCCCGTGCACGCCTACCTGAGCCGTTCAGCCCCTCACATCGAGGCGCCCCGCTTGTGGAATGAGGGCCTTACCGGTGAGAACGTGCGCATCGCCATCGTGGATACCGGCATCGACGCCGAGCACCCCGATTTCGAGGGGCGCATTGCAGCCGTAACGGACTTTACGGGCCAAGGGCCCGCAGATGGCAATGGGCATGGCACGCACTGCGCTAGCATCGCTGCGGGGTCGGGGGTCGCCAGTGGCGCGACGTACCGGGGTGTCGCGCCGCGAGCAACCATCTATGCTGCCAAGGTGCTCCGGTCGGATGGCCAGGGGATGATGAGCGATGTGATGGCCGGGGTCGAATGGGCGGTCGATCAGGGAGCACAGGTGGTTAGCTTGTCGCTGGGGACTACGGGCCCCTGCGATGGCACGGATGCCCTCTGCGAGACATGCGAAGCGGCCGTGCAAGCTGGCATCGTGGTCTGTGTGGCAGCGGGTAACGATGGTCCCAATTCCTATACCGTGGGCTCTCCTGGGTGCGCCCCCAATGTGATCACCATCGGCGCTTGTGACAATGCGGATCACATCATGTCCTTCTCGTCGCGCGGCCCCACCGCAGATGGCCGAGTCAAGCCCGATATCCTCTTTCCCGGCGCTGATATCGTGGCCGCTCGCGCCAAGGGGACAGCGATGGGCACCGTCGTCGATGAAAGCTATACCACCGCTTCGGGCACCAGCATGGCCACTCCGCACGCGGCAGGCGCGGCCGCGCTACTTCTGCAGGCTCAGCCAGATCTGAAACCTCTACAGGTCAAGGCCCGCTTGATGAACACAGCCATCGACCTGGGAGCATCTGCCTATGCTCAGGGCAGCGGCCGAGCCGACGTCTGGCAGGCGCGCAATGCCACTGACGACGAGCCCACGCCGGAGCCGCCGCCCCCAGTGCCCCCCTCGCCGGGCCAGGGCTGCATACCGGCCATGCTCAAAACGCTGTTTTGGCGACGCTAAAAGTCCTAGAGAGGAAACGAGATGAGCATCCAACTAACAGGCGCCGACGTGATCGATCTCGCTGTCCAAACCGAGGTACGAGGGGAAAGGTTCTACCGAGAGGCCCTGGACAAGGCCGACCGGGCGGACGCCAGAACCCTCTTTGACTATCTGGCCCAGGAAGAGGTGCGCCACAAAAAGGTCTTTGAAGGGCTCTCCCCTTCCATTGTGATCACCGAGGTCGATCCGACGACCTGGGACGACGTGGTCCACTATATCCAGGCCACCGTCGATAGCGCCTTCTTTAGCCGCACCGACGCGCCGATTCGCCTGATCCCCCAGGGCGCCACCGTCAATGATATGGTCCGCATGGCCATGAACTTTGAAAAGCAGACCTTGCTCTACTTTTACACCTTGCGTGACCTGGTGCAGCCATCCAATCGGCCCATCATCGACAAGATCGTTGACGAGGAAAAAAGCCACATTCGCCGCCTGGTGGCCTGGCTGGACGAAAAACCTGCGGCGTGATCCCTGCTCGAGTGGATGCACGAGAGACCAAGAGACCGGCTCGACATCGACCCTGTCGATCTGGTTTCTATTGATCCAGTTCCAGGTCGGAGGCGTCGATCGCGGGGAGATAGATGGCGACAGAGGTGCCCTCACCCAGAGTGCTCTGCACCTCGATGTGCCCCTTATGCCGGTCAGCGATCTGCGCGATGATGCTCAGTCCCAACCCCGAGTGCTCTTTGCGAGGTTTGGTGCTGAAGAACGGCTCGAAAAGCCGCGCGAGGTTCTCCCGGCTGATCCCAGTCCCCGTGTCGCGCACCGTAAGCATCGCGCAGATGCCCACCTCCATCTGCCACTCCCGGGCACGGTCCGCTCCCAGCACCTCTGAACGCGTCTCGATCGTTAGCGATCCTCCTGTGGGCATAGCATCGCGTGCGTTATCCACCAGGTTCAGTAGGGTCCTAAGGAGACTCCCTTCGTCACCCCAGAGATAAATCGGCTGCGGAGCCGGGTGGAACTCGACGCATATGCCACTGCCCGCCAGAGTGCGGAGTAGACCCACCGTCTGCTCGACCAAGTGGTTCAGGTCGAGGATCTCGAAAGGCATGGGCTCCAACCGACTCATATTGACCATTTGCCGGCGGATTAGGTCGCCTTGTTCGACGGCGCTCAGGATGCTCTTGAGCGCTTCTTGTTCGGGGCTATCGGGAGGCAAACTGGCAGACACCAGCTCCGCCCCCGCCCGGGACACGGCGAGCAGCTTGCCGCCATCGTGAGAGAGCGCCTCGATGAAATGACCGGGTAGCGCCTGGCTCCGCGATCGCGCCAGCTCGGCCTCCATGGCCACGCGTGCAGACACATCGCGACACAACAAGGCCACATGCGGCTGGCCCCCCAGGCGAACGGCATAAGCCATCAGATCGAGATAGACCGCCGCTCCCCCCGCCCCGGTCGGCGCATAACGCACCCTGGTGTAGGTATGGCTGATCCCCGTACACAGGACCTCTCTCAGCCCCTCCACCAGAGCGGGCTCCTCGGCCGCGAGATCAGCAAGGCCTACGTCGAGAGGTTGCCCGATCAGGCGCTCTCGGCAGAATCCAAACAGGCCTTGGGGCGAATCGTGACAGTCTATGATGCATAGCCGCGCATCAAGCAGGACAAACGCATCGCCAATCTCCTCGAACAGGGTGCGGAAGCGCTCCTCCGACTCGTGGACAGATTGCTCCGCGGCTTGGCGCAGCAGCCGGCTGGTGGACTGCCGCGCCATCGTCTCCACAATCTCAGGAAAGGGAAGCGCTTTGCCTGCTGGCATCAAGATCGCTGCCAGCCCCAGGATCTGTTCATCTTTGACGAGCCCGATGGAGTAGATCCGGCCAATGCCCATCGCCTGCTCGATATTCTTGGCCACAGGCTCGGGGACACGCCCAAGCATGAGATCATAAAAGCTTGGAACATCATGTAGCTGTCCAGTCTGCACCTGTTGTCGCGCGCCGTTGGTCAAGGGGTAGGCGGCGCCTTCTGGGCTACCGCCGAATAGTGGCTCCAGCAAAGATCTGTAGCGATCCAAGCCAGAGATGACTCTGGTCGTGATGGTTTCTGTCGCCGCATCGTAGGTGCTGACACCCACCACCAGGGCCTCGGTCATCTCGCGCAGGCGGTCGGCCAGCATAGCGTACGCTTCTTCGGAAGAGGAGGCGCCCGCGAGGTGTGCGGCCGTCTGGGCCAGGATCGAGACTTTGCTCGCATACTCGCGTAGCTCTTCCTGGGCCTGCCTGTGCGCGCTAATATCTCGTGCCAGACCGAGGATGCCGATAGGCGTCCCGTCCTGGTCGCGGATCACGGAGGCACTGATCTCCGCGGGAAAGGTGCTCCCGTCGCGGCGCACAAACTCGAACTCGGAGGGCTCCATGCTCCCTTGCCGCAGGAAAGCAGCCACTAGCGTGCCGGCGCGCGCTCGATCAGAGGGCGCCACCAGGCCCAGGATGGTTTTCGCCTCGGCGATCATCTCCGCGGGCGAATCATAGCCGTGCAGCCTGGCCGCATACGTGTTGACCATCAGCAGGTTGCCCTGCAGGTCCGAATAGGCCAGGGTATCGGGAGCGGCTTCGACCAACCGTTGAAACCAAAGCCCGATCGCCGACGAAGCACCGTCGTTGTCGGCGGATGCGCCGTCTAGCGCAGCGGTAGGATGAGACCGGGTGAACAGACGCCCCATTTTCCGGACAAAGCTCGATACGTTCATGCTCTCCTCATAATGCCCGCATCCTATAGCGGCTTTGCTGGCCAGTCAAGTCGCCACGCCAGCCTACCGTTACATCATAACAGAGCCAGGGCAGGAGATCCTCCGGCGCTCACATCGGGGCCAGCAAGCCGCTCGGTCCCCGACCAAGTAGCTGGTTCTATGATATGGAGGGCGCAGGCATCGATAGTGCTACATTCCCAAGACAGAGATTGCCCAGGCCATCTGGAGCCGAGCCGGCGCTCTGGTCCGGATCAGGCGACCAGCGGACCTTGTCACGAATGGCCGGCCAGCGTACAATCCAGATAGGATGGAGAAGGCCTATGGAACCCGTCGCTGAGCGTCCCCCTTGTCCCCGCTGCGGCAGCACCCGCCTGATCGGGCGGCGGGAATGGATCCAGCGCCCGCATCTCAGGCAGGCATTGCCTCTCGGGTTGCACTGGCGCTACTGGATGCAGCGCTGGCGAGGACGCCACGCTCTTTTGTGTTATACTTATCATTGTGAGATCTGTGGTCACCAATGGCGCATGTACAGATTGGAAGAGCAACCCGAACAACCTCCGCGCACTGGATAGCGGCGAGCTAGAGATTGTAGAGAGGACTCGATGATGGCCGAACTAGAAGTTGCTGGGCTCAATATCAGCACGGATGACCGTGGTCGTCTGCATTTCTGGGGTGAAGTCTTTAACTTTAGTGAGACCACCCAACGATGGGTACGAGTGACGCTGCGGCTGGTGGGCGCCGATAATCGAGTCTTGGACCAGGCCACCGATATCGCCGGGCTGGAGTGGACCCTCCCCGGTTCGCGCAACCCCTTCTACATCCGCTTCCTCACCCCGCCGGAGAGCTGGAACCGCTACGAGATCGCCGTCGAAGGAACGAGCCATGATTACCACGACCCGAACGTCCCGCAGCCTAACCCGGGCATCCTGGTGGAAAAGGTGCACTATCGCAGCATCGAGCGCGCCGACCTGCGTTGCAGCCTGATCGGCCTGCTGACCAACCGCGGGCTGGGAGCAGCCACCCACGTCAAAGTGTCGGGCACCCTGTACGGACCTGAGGGGACCGTCGTGGGCGTGCTCAGCCCCTATATCGTGCCCCGCGGCGTCATGTCGCCCGGTGATGAGATCCCCTTTGAGCTCAAATACTATGTGCTGGGCGGCATTGTGGCGAACTATAGCATCCAGGCCCAAGGACGCGTGCTCGCCACCCCCTAATGGATGGAGCCCTGGAGGGTGGCGCAGCTTCTACCTCGGCACTGGGCCAGGCGTCGGCCATTTACGGGTTGGGCGGAATCACCCCGATGGTGAGCAGGATATTGGCATAGATGCGCTGTTCGCCTGTCGCAATCACCAGGGCCACATCACAACCCCGCGCCGCCTCGTAAAAGGCAAAACGCCCCAGGGGCTGCAGCCCAATCCCCTGCGGCAGGATCTCACGGAAACTATCAAAGATCGGCGCCTCGGTGCCATCAGCCGGCATCATCACGTAGGCCGCCTCGATGGGCACCGCATCCACCAAGATGCTGAGCACCTCATCTACCGGCGCGCTGCCGCGCGTGAGGTTCAGATAGACATGGGCCGCATCGGCATTTGAGCCGGTGCTAAAGGGATAATTGCCGTCCGCAATCAGCACGCGGGAGCCATGCCCCGCGCTCGCCAGGGCTTGCAGAATCTGCGGGTGCGTGAGCTTGTACTTGAGCATGCTTCCTCCTCAACGAAAATAGAATGACGAGAGTCCACTCAGCCAAATGGATAGAGAGAACTTGCCGCTGCTACTCCAGTGCACGAACTTGGGGTCGACGCCACGCAATGGCCAGGTAGATCAGCGTGAGCAGGGCTCCTTGCATCCCCACGACCGCGGGCACCCCCATACGGTCGGCCAGGGCGCCGGCAGGGATCGTCCCCAGCGGGCTCAGCCCCCAAGACATCATATACACGCTCATCATCCGACCGCGATACTCTTCGCTGGGAACGCTCTGAAAAAGCGTTTCGATGGCTACCATACAGAGGTTCCCCATCGCTCCCACCAGGGCCAGAAAGATGAGCACCGCCGGCAGCCAGCGTACCTGCGCAAAGAGGCAGAGCGCTACCCCCAGGATCGACCCGGCCACCAACATCAGTTTGCCCTTGCCCCGCAGGTTGCCCAGCGAGGCCAGCACCAGGGCGCTGACCATGCCCCCTATCCCTGGCGTGCCCGTCAAGAGTCCCAGGCCCGAAGCATCCAGGTGGAGCACTTCGCTAGCGTACTTGGGCATGAAGGTGGTATAAGAGAGTCCCAGCACAACGCGGGCCACACCAAGGGCGAGCAGCGAAGTGAGAACCGCATCCTGGCGCAGATAGGCGATGCCTTGGCACAGCTCGCGCCACGGCGAACCACGTGCTGTCTCACTGGGCTCTCGGCGCGGCAACCGACTGATAGCCCCAAAGCTGAGTAAGTGCAGGACGACGACGACCCAGTACACGCCCGAGATACCCACATTCTTGATCAACAAGCCCGCCGCCGATGCCGCCACGATTCCCATCAAGCCCATCCCGATGGCGCTCAAAGACATGGCGTTCAGGAGTGTATCTTTTTCCACCAGGTCCGATACAAGCGTGATCTGGGCGGGCATCATAAAGGCCATCATCACCCCAGAAAGGAGCGAGCTAACCATCAGGTGCCACACTTGCACCACCCCCAGCGTGATCATCATCGCCAGCCAGGCCATATTGAGCACCATCGCCATGCGCATCAGCAAGATCAAGCGACGCTTTTCCACGCGGTCGGCAATGACGCCGCCGAACAAGGAGAGAAGCAATGTGGAGATGCTCCAACCGGAGCTCACCCATCCCAGGGCCAGCGCCGAACCCGTGAGCTCGTAGACCAGCCAGCCTTGGGCCACGGTACCCATCTGGAAGGTGGCCGAGTTCGCCAGGTTGGAGAGCCAGAGCCAGCGAAAGTTGCGCTCCTGCAGGGCATCGAACGTGGCGCTCCAACGCCAGGTGCGTGCAATCATCTCACAGTCTCATATCTAGTGCTGTTTGCGCAAGACATGGCCTGCGGCATAGTCCAACACCGTCCAATCGGCGTGGCCGTGGAAATCCACCCACCCCGGCGAGACGCACAACCCTGTACAATCGAGGGCAGATTCCGCTTCCGCCCCGCTCAGGTCGCCCACCGCGGCGATGCGTCCTTGATACACGCCCACATCGGCGCGCACCCTGGGGTTACCCAGGCCATCGATCACCCATCCGCCACGTAATAATACGTCGAACAAAGGTATACCTCCGGGAGCACCGACCGGGATTCGCGGTTCCTCACCCACGATGCTGGGCAGGAAAGGGAACTTGTGTGGGGGCATTATAGATGGATGAACGGCAGGGGTCAATAAGCACTTGGCTGTCCGCGAATTCATGATATAATGGGTCAGAGCGTGAGCCAAGTTGTGAGGCGATCTATGACATGCAAGGTCGATGTAATCATTGAACGAGATCAGGACGGGTACTATGCATACTGTCCTGCCATGGAAGGGTGCCAATCGCAGGGGGAGACCTTTGAGCAAGTGCTCGAGAATATCGAGGAAGCGATCGAGCTCTACTGGGAAACCCTGACGCCCGAAGAGATAGAAACACTGCGTAGCACGAGGGTCATAACCAGCCAGCCCGCTTTCCGCGCTGCTCAGGGCCCACTTTTTCCTCGATGTAAGCGGTGAGCACAGGCAACAGGATCATAAAAGACCTAGAACCCGCTCGGCATTGCCCCCTATGATCTTCTCATACGCCCCCGCCGGCAGCTTGCCCTCCGCCTTTAGCTTGTTCAGATGCCCCAATTGTGGCATGCGCCCGGCCGGGTCAGCGTAGCAAGTGTCGGTGGCGAAAAACAGCTTGTCCTGGAATTCGTCCAGAAACTCGACCCCGAACCCCGGGTCGCGCGTGATGGCGTTGAAAGCGCTCCTGGCCGAAAGATCGGCATAGAGGTTGTCGTAGCGGCGCAACAGGCGAGGCACCGCGCCCCCGTCCTGCACCGCCCCGCCCGGATAACGACTCTTGTCCTCGGGCCGCACCCCGGCAGAGATCTCGGCCCAGAATCCGGGCCCGTGCCCGATGATGATCGTCTCGGGGGCGGCCTGCAGCAGGCGCTCCAGGCGGGGCGAACCCGGGTCATCCTGCAGGCCATAGCATCCCGGCGCAAACCCGGCGCTCTCCATGGTCACCAGCATACCCTTCTCACCCGCCTGGCGGAACAGGTTGATGGTGCGTGGGTCGTCAAAGGGGATGTTGGCCGTCACCTCGCCGATCCCCTTACACCCCTGGGCGATGAACCAGTCAAAGAGGGGGCGAAAATCGCTCTGCGGGCTGTTGCGCAGCCAGCGGGGATCCATATTGCCAAAGGGGATGATGCGCCCCGGGTATCTGCCCGCGTCGATGACCTGGTCGCGCACCGACATGCGATCGTCCAACAGGCACACGCCGCCTGGCGCGCCCTCTGGCGAGGAATTATACACGGGCAGGAAAACCGCCATGTCGATCCCTTCGTCGTCCAGCCGGGCGATCAGGTTCTCCCAGGTGAGGGGCTCGTGTGGGTCGTCCGCATCGAGTCGAAAGTCGCCAATGTGCACGTGCATATCGATGATCATCTTGTGCTCCCCTGGACAAGGCTCGTTGGCCCCTGAATTCGTCAGAACGGCAACATGCGTAGAAAATTCGCCCCTGCAATCTTTCCCAGGGTCTCGTCATCCACACCGCGCTGGCGCAGAGCCACGAACAGCTCCTCCATGTGCGAAACATCCTCCAAGATGGGCACCACCAGCCCCTCGGTGCCGTCATAGTCGGTCCCCAGGCCCACGTGGTCAGGGCCCATGATCTCAAGGGCGTGGATGAAATGGTCGCACAGCCGGTCCAGGGTGGGATTGTCCACATCGATAAAGCGTGGGTAGGTGACGATGCCCATCACGCCGCCTTTCTGCGCCAGGGCGCGCATCATCTCGTCGGTCAATGCGCGCGAATGAGGGCAGAGGGAGTAACAGCTGCCGTGCGTATAGCACACGCTGCACTGTCCATGCTCCATGACATCCCAGAACGCGGCGTCGTTGATGTGGGCCAGATCCACGGTCATCCCCAGGCGGCTCATCTCGGCCAGAGCGCGATAGCCAAAGAGCGTCAAGCCGCGCGACTGGCGCCGCAGGTTCTCGCGCTCCCGCGCGCCGATGTAGCCAAAGTAACTGGGATCACGCTGAAGCTCCGGGCTGCGCCCGCCGCCATGGGTGATACTGGCCACCCGCACCCCCAGGCGATAGAGATTGCGCAAGATGGATACGTCCTCTTGCAGCATCTTTTGCCCCTCGATCGTCGGCACCAGGGCGATCTGCCCCGCCGCGCGCGCCGCGCGAACATCGCTAGCGGAGATGCAAACGCGGAAATCCTTCTCGTGCAGGCGCGCCATCTCATAGACCGCATCGATGAGGATGCTCGCCTGTCTCAGGTCATTATCCCCCACCATGCAGAACAAGCAATCCACGCCCCCCTGCCGCAAGCGAGGCAGGTCGACCTGATAGGCAGGGTGAACCACCGCCAGGTCCATCGGATCATCGCGCGATTGACGCAAGATCAGGCTATCATTGTGGGCATCCAGGACCAGAAACCGATCAACCAGTCGAGTGCTCTCCATATCGCCCCCTTGAAAAAAAGAGAACCACCATGACACCAAGGGTGCCAAGGTTCATTGTGGTGTGTTCTGCTATTCCAATGCCTCTACATCTCCAGGTTGCACCGCCGTCGCCTAACATTATAGGCGACGTAGCACACTCCTGTAAAGCCGACCGCTTCCGCGGGGATGGCGCAACAAGTCGCCAAAGGGCACAACGGGTGTCCTTGTGCCTGGCCT
>CAYQDH010000171.1:0-10032 GCA_964416075.1 uncultured Anaerolineales bacterium
TAAAAGCCGCCGAGCAGCGAACCATCCGTTCTGCTGCCCCACACCGATGTTCAGGATCGGTGCTCTGAGCGACTCGCCGTTGGGGGCGCCCGGCCTTAACGCCTCCTATACCATGTTGGACCGGATGGGATAATGTGGTAGAATCCGGCCTAGTCCATCCAGGTACCGCTAGGGCGATCCTGCGATCCGGTCCAACAGGATCTAGTTTGCAGAGAGACGTTTTGAAAGGAATGATTGAGCAGTCTATATGACCACTGCATGTGACGGAGTACAGAGCAACGCCAAGCGAGTTCCTCGACCATCAGACTGCGCTAGCCCGTTGGTCTACCGCCTCATGAGATGGGTTTTCGCCCGTCTCATGCACCTGCTCTATCGTTACGAGATCAGCGGCCAGGAGAATATCCCTGCCGAGGGCCCAGTCATCGTGGCCGTGAACCATCTGCATCTATTCGACCCGGGCGCCGTGATGCCCGCCATCCCGCGTATGGTGGTTACGTTGGCAGCGGAAAAGTGGGAAAAGAACCTGGTCTTTGGCTCTATCCTTCGCGCGGCCGGCGTGATCTTTGTGCAGCGAGGCGAGGTGGATCGCCAGGCTTTGCGCAGTTGCTTGCGCGTCTTGAACGAGGGGCGAGTGCTGGCTGTTGCCCCCGAGGGCACCCGAAGCAAAACCGGGGCCATGCAGCGGGCCAAGCCGGGGATCGCTTATCTGGCCGTGCGCTCCGACGCCCCCATCTTGCCTATCGCGACCGCCGGCATTGAAAAACTCGGAAAATGGCACAAGTTGCGCCGCCCCACATGTCGGGTCGTCATCGGCCAGCCTTTTCGCCTGCCTCACGTGGAGGGCAAGCCCACCACCGAGCAGTTGCAGGAAATGGCAGATTTGATTATGATGCGCCTTGGTCTGTACCTTCCGCCCAACTATCGCGGCGTATATGCGGCAGAGATTGCCAGCATTGAGGCCGGCCAGAGTAACAGACTGTCGGTCCTGCGTCCGGCCTGACGGGTCACACAATTACAATGAGCACATACCCTATCGAGATACAGGTTGATCCTGCATACGCTCGCGCCGGGACCGTCGAGTGGCTCGAGCGTATCGTGACGATGGTCCTCTTGCGCGAATCTCAGCCCCCCAACCGTGGCCTCACCCTGGTCATCACCGATGATAACAGCATTCAGCAGCTGAATCGTTCGTACCGGGATGTTGACGAGCCCACCGACGTATTGTCCTTCCCCGCAGAGGAACAAGCCCTGCCCGAGGAGGGGGAATCCGTGCAGCCCGCGTTCGTCACGCCAGAGGATGCTGAGCCCTACCTGGGGGACGTGATTATTTCCTACCCCACGGCGCAAGCGCAGGCGGAGGCCCAGGGCCATCCCATCGAGGATGAGCTGGCCATGCTGGTGGTCCACGGTTGCCTGCATCTGCTGGGGTACGACCACGCAGACGAGCAAGAGCGCGCCCGGATGTGGCAACGCCAGGACGAGATTCTGCAAGAGATCAAGGCAGCGCGGTAGTTCGGAAGACGTAAGTCCGTCGGTTTGTGGAGGACAATCTTTGAAGAGGCTACTATCGGGCAACGAAGCAATCGCCCACGGCGCGTGGGAGGCGCGGGTACGCGTGGCCGCTGGGTACCCTGGCACGCCGAGCACCGAAATCCTGGAGAATTTCGCCCCCATGCCCGGCATCTATGCCGAGTGGAGCCCCAACGAAAAAGTGGCCATGGACGTGGCGATCGGCGCCGCCTATGCCGGTTCGCGCTCCATGGCCGTGATGAAGCACGTGGGCCTCAACGTGGCCGCCGATGCGTTCTTTTATGCCGCGATCACCGGCCTGGCCGCAGGCATGGTGGCGGTCATCGCCGACGATCCGGGGATGCACAGCTCCCAAGGCGAGCAGGATAGCCGGCGCTATGCCAAGTTTGCCCGCGTGCCCTGCCTGGAGCCCACGGATAGCCAGGAGGCCAAGGACCTGGTGGGGCTGGCCATATCCATCAGCGAGCAATTCGACGTGCCCGTCATGTTGCGCACCACCACGCGCATCGCCCATGCGCACAGTGTAGTGGAGCTCGACTTGATGCAGGACATGGAGCCGCGGGGCGACAAGCCTGCTTACAAGATCGACACGAGTAAATATGTGATGGTCCCCGCCAATGCGCGCCTTCGTCGCCCCATCATGGAGGAGCGCATGGCGCGCCTGACCGAGTTCGCCAACACCTTTGCCGGCAACGTCATCGAGCCGGGCGATCTGGAACTGGGCATCGTGGCCACCGGCGTGGCCTATCAGTATGCCAGGGAGATATTCCCGCAGGCCTCATTCCTGAAATTGGGTATGACCTACCCCGTACCTCCCCAGTTGGTGGCCCAGTTCGCCGCGCAGGTCAAGCGGCTCATCGTGATCGAGGAGCTGGATCCCTTTATCGAAGAAGAGATCAAGCTCATGGGCATTCCCTGCGAGGGCAAGAGCATCTTCCCCCTCATCGGAGAGCTCAGCCCCGAATCTGTGCGCGAGAGGGCTATCAAGGCTGGGTTGCTGCCGGAGGCGTCTCGACCGGCTCGTATCGTGTTTCAGCCCCCAGCCATGCCACCTCGACCGCCCGTGCTCTGCCCGGGCTGCCCGCATCGCGGCATGTTCGTCACCACACGCAAACTCAAGCTCGTGGTGAACGGCGATATCGGCTGCTACACCCTGGGGCTATTGCCCCCTCTCAGCGCGCTGCACTCTTGCGGCTGCATGGGCGCCAGCATCGGCGTGGCTCACGGTGTGGCCAAGGCCGGCATCCAGGAAAAGAATGTGGCCGTGATCGGCGACTCGACCTTTTTCCACAGTGGCCTGCCCGCACTGCTCAACGTGGCCTATAACAAGAGCGATACCATCACCCTGATCTTGGACAACCGCACCACGGCCATGACCGGCCATCAACAGCACCCCGGCACCGGTTACACGCTCCAGCAAAAGGAAACGAACGCGGTGCCCCTGGAACCGCTGATCCACGCCCTGGGCATCGAGCATGTCTACACCGTGGATCCTTACGAGCTCAAGCAGGTCGAGCGGATCCTCCGCGAATGCATGGAACGCGAGGAACCTTCGGTGATCATCGCCCAGCGGGGCTGCGCTTTGTTGCCAGAGGTGCGCCGCCGCTACATGGCCCTGCGCGTGGACGCGAGCAAGTGTGTGGCCTGCGGCACCTGTCGCCGCGTGGGCTGCCCCGCCCTCTTCAAGAGCGACGAGATATATGAGAAGAACCAGCGCGCCAAGACGGCCATCGATCCCTTGCTCTGTACGGGCTGTGAGATTTGCGCTCAGGTCTGCCCCGTGAATGCCATCCAGTTCCGAGAGCAGCTGGCGGCCGAGCACGAGGAGGACAAGCACTCATGAGCGAGCAGCGTAGGACGGCCAGCACAAACTTTGTCTTGGCGGGTGTGGGCGGGCAAGGCATCCTCTTGGCCGCCGACCTGGTGGCCCTGGCGGGGCTGGAGATGGGCTTGGACGTCAAAAAGTCCGAGATCCATGGCATGGCCCAGCGCGGCGGCAGCGTCAGCAGCCAGGTCCGGTGGGGCGAGCGCGTCCATTCGCCCCTCATCGTGCCAGGAGAGGTGGATTATTTGCTCAGCTTCGAGCGCCTGGAAGCCCTCCGCTACGCGGATACCCTGCGGCCCGGCGGCACTATCCTGATCAATGACTATCGCATTTCACCCGTCTCGGTGACTTCAGGGACCGATGTGTATCCCGCACTGGCAGACGAGGAGCGAGCCTACACAGGGATCGCGCATCACTATATACCTGCCATGGCTATAGCCCAGGAACTGGGCAATCCTAGAGTCAACAATGTGGTCTTGTTGGGAGCTCTGGCGGCCTTACTGGACATACCCGAAAACGTGTGGTTTAATGTCATCGCCTCGCGCGTCCCGGAGCGATTTGTGGCCCTCAACCAGAAGGCCTTCGCAGCCGGGCAGGCATTCTTGAGGGAAAGTAAGGGACCAGCGTGATGCGCGGCGATGGCAGGGCGAACGATGCGCTCAGGCCGGTGAGCATCCAGGCCAACTATCTGGACTACGCCGAGGGATCGGCGCTGATCAGCTTCGGCGATACGCGGGTGCTGTGCGCCGCCTCCGTCGATGAAAAGGTGCCGCCCTGGATGCAAGGGCGCGGGACGGGCTGGGTCACGGGGGAGTATGCCATGTTGCCGCGTTCCACGCTCACGCGCACGCCACGAGAACGCCGCGACATCTCGGGCCGCACACAAGAGATTCAGCGCATCATCGGCCGTTCGCTGCGAGCCGCGGTCAACCTGGCAGCCTTGGGCGAGCGCATGATCTTTGTGGATTGCGATGTGCTCCAGGCCGACGGGGGCACGCGCACGGCATCGATCACCGGCGGCTATGTGGCGCTGGCCTTGGCTTTGCGCCGGCTCGTGGCCCAGGGGCTCATCCACGATAACGTCTGGCGCCAGCCTGTGGCCGCAGTGAGCGTGGGTATCCTCAAGGGAGAACCCATCCTCGACCTTTCGTACGAAGAAGATTCGCACGCCGAGGTCGATTTCAACGTTGTGATGACGGCTGCCGGGGAATTTGTCGAGGTGCAGGGCACCGCAGAGGGCCAGCCTTTCTCGCGTGCCGTGCTCGACAATTTGTTGGCCCTGGCCAATAAGGGCGTCCTGGAGCTGATTTCTGTGCAGCGCACGATCCTATCCTGACGGGCCGACAGGCCTGTTACAGATCCAAAGCGAGGATATCTTGAACCCGACGAGAGAAGAAGCGTGGCAGTTGCTCAACCAGTACAACTCTACGCCCAGCCTGATCAAACATGCCCTGGCGGTCGAAGCCGCCATGCGCGCCTATGCGCGCCGATATGGTGAGGACGAAGAACTGTGGGCCGTCACAGGCCTGATCCACGATGTGGACTATGAACAGCATCCCACCGCGGCTGAGCATCCCATGGCCGGCGTAACCATGCTGCAGGAAATGGGCTGGCCCACCGAGATTACCGAGGCGATCAAGGGACATGGCACATATCTCAATGTCCCGCGCGTCACCAAAATGGCGCAGGCGCTCTTTGCGGTCGACGAGTTGACCGGCTTTGTCGCCGCCTGTGCCCTGGTGCGGCCAGACAAGAGCATCATGAACCTGACGGTCAAGTCGGTGAAAAACAAGTGGAAGGACAAAGCCTTCGCCCGGGCCGTCAACCGCCAGGATATCGAGCTAGGGGCTGCGGAACTGGGCGTTGGCCTCGAAGAGCACATCGGCGTCGTCATCGAGGCGCTCAAGCCCGTCGCTGAGCCCTTGGGGCTGGCTGGGGATCAGGCGCATGCAGCATCCTGATCTAGGATTCTAGGCTCAAACTATGCTAAAGATTTTCGCCAAGAAAACCTCCAAATGCCCCACCTGCGGAGCTCCTGTACTCCGCAGTGCCAAGCTATGCCCCGTTTGTGGGCAAGAATTCGAGGCTCAGCAATCGAAGGAATGTCCTGACTGTGGCGCCCGCATGCTCTCTAGCCAGGACAAGTGCCCCATCTGCGGTGCAGAGCGTCAGGTCGAGGCCAGTACGCCTCCCATTGGGGCTTGGGCTTTGGCGGCGGGCATCCTGTCGATCGTCGCTTTTTTGGGAGCCGTGTGGTTTCTGCGTCCTTGGGCCGAGAAGGCAGTGGCTACGAGCGTCGGCCCCACCGCCACCGCCACACGCACCCCTCTGCGCCAGCCTACGATAGTCATGCCGACTGCGACATCAACGCGTACTCTCTCTCCTACAAGGACCAAGCCACCTACACCGTCCCCCACCGAGACACCCGTTCCCCCGACGGCAACACCCACAGCCGCGCCACAGGAATCTCCCCAGCCGGCAACTCATGTCGTCAAGTCGGGCGACAACTTGGGCGCGCTTGCAGTCAAGTACGGCGTGACCGCCGACGCCATCGCCCAGGCAAACAACATCACGCTCAGAACGATGCTGTCTATCGGGCAGAAGCTGATTATCCCTGGCGTGGGCGGCCCGGCGCCGACCCAGACGGTCGCTCCTAACGTCACGATCGAGCCCACACAGACACCTACCCCAGGTCCCACGCAAACACCCTCGGCTGTTCATGTGATTGCCAGAGGGGATACGCTGGGAGCCATTGCCGTCAAGTACAATGTGAGCGTGGAGGCTATTGCGCGGGCCAACAACATCACGCCCGTAACGATCCTACAGCTCGGGCAAGAGTTGGTCATCCCGGGCGTGGAGGATCCGGCGGTGGCGCGCGTCACGCCATCCCCTTCGTCGCGGCTCTCCGAGGCGACGGCCGTGCCTGCGCCCAGCACACCAGAAGCCACAAAACCCGCTAGCGCCGTGCACGTGGTCAAGTCAGGCGATAACCTGGGCTCTCTCGCGGTCGAGTACGACGTGGAAGTGGAAGACATTGCCAAGGCTAACGATATGACGGTGCGGAGCATCCTCCGGATCGGCCAGGAACTCACCATCCCCGGCATCACGATTCCCACGCCTACAGCAACGCCCGAGCCCACGGCCACCGCAACCGCCACCCAGACCGCGACGCCGGAGCCTACACCGACGCGCGTGCCCACATCCAACTTGCCCTTCCAGGCGCCATGTCCGCTGGCGCCCATCAACGGCAGTACCATCGAGGGGGCGAGTTCCGGGGTCCTGCTAAACTGGACTTCTGTGGGCATCCTGGCGGAACAACAGTGGTATGCAGTGCAGATCTGGCAGACAGAGGATGATTTCGATCCCACCATAACCTACATCAAGGCGACATCCTTGCGCCTCGACCCAGAGATGTACCCTAAACAGGGTAACGCTTGTGCTTTTCTCTGGCAGGTGACGGTGGTAGAGAAATCGAGCGAACACGAAGCGTTCGTAGCCCTCAGCCCCAAGAGCGAGATCTATGAGTTCTTCTGGCACTGAGACCGGATTCTACGTGGCAACGACCCGACCCCGCGCTCGCGAGCGCGGGGTCGGTTTTTATTACCTGGACGAGAGGCGCGGGTGGCGGTCCGCTATTTCGCCAACTCGCCAAAGCGAGCCATGATGGCCAACGCGGGATCCACCGGCACCTTGGCGCGCTGTACATCCTTGGGGATGACGATGGTGGGCATGGGCCGGATCGTCTTGCCCTCGAACTGGGGCAACCATTCCTTCTCCGCTTCCAGCATGTCCGCCGCCATGTCCCGAATCTCGCGCAGCGTCAGCACCGCCGCGCTGAGTGGGTCCAGAGCACAGGCGTGCAAGATCTGCTCCGGGTCGCCGCTCATCCCCGCCAGTACGGCCAGCCGCTGCACGCTTATGTTGGTCAGGTTCAGCGCCGCGCACTGCGCCGGCAGGTCACCCACGATGGTCTTGTGCAGCCCCATCTTGTCCACATAGATAGGGCCCTCAGCGCAGCAATCCGCTGGCAGGTTGCTGATCATGCCATCGTTGCGCACGTTGCCGTTCAGCTTGAACGTCCTGCCCGTCTGCAGCGCCTCGATGACGTACGAGCCATACTCGATGCTGCGTGGCGGGATGTTGGTGGGCTCGTCCGCCAGCAGATCGCGCCCCGCGTACTTTTCCGCCGTATACTGGCACCACTTCAGGTAGGCCCCCGTCGCCCCGCCGAAGGCGGGCTCATCGCAATAGAGATCCAAGGCCTTTTGGTTCTTGCGGAAATAGGGCACGTATTCGGACAGGTGCCCGGTCGATTCCGTCATAAAGTAGCCGAAATGGCGGAATACCTCGCCCCGCACCTTCTCGTTGACATAGTACTCGGGTTGCTCGAACCGCTCCCGCAGGGTGGGATAGAGGTCGCGCCCTCGGTGCTCCAGCTTGAGGAACCAAGCCATGTGGTTGATCCCCGCGCAGACAAAGTCGATCTCGCTCTTGGGCAGGTCCACATACCCCGAGATCAGGTCCATGGTGGTCTGCACCCCATGGCACAGGCCCACAAAGTTGACCTTGGTCGTGCCCAGAGCCCAGCAGATCATGGCCATGGGATTGACATAGTTGAGCAGCAGGGCGTTGGGGCACAGCTCCTCCATGTCCCGAGCCATATCCAGCGTGACGGGGATGCTGCGCAACGCCCGAAAGATGCCCCCTGGCCCCATGGTGTCGCCGATGCAGTTATCCACCCCGTGGCGCATGGGGATGGCATAATCGGCCTCGAACCCCTTGACCCCACCCACCTGGAAGGTGGCGATGACGTAATCGGCCCCCTTGAGCGCCTCGCGGCGATCGGTGGTGATCCACGCCCTGGCGGGCAGGCCGTTCTTGGCGATGACGCGCTTGGCAAAGGCCTCCACCTGCGAGGAGCGGGTGGTGCTGGGCGCCATGAGCGCGAACTCGGTATCCTCCAGCCCCGGCGTGGCCATGATGTCCAGCATGAGAGTCTTGCAAAAGACGATGCTCCCCGCACCGATGATCGCTACCTTGGCCATCCTATGATTCTCCTTTCAAGTATGTAGGCGCGGTTTCCATACCGCGGAATCTGCTTCGCGCGACAACATTACCCTACTCTGGCCGCAAGCGCAAGCGCACGGCGGCGCCCCCATCCCCCATCTGGTCCAGGGGCACGTTATATGTCAGCGCCCAACGCCTCTCCTGCGCATCATAGTCGGTCTGCCAGAAATCTCGCCCGTGCATCGCCTGGTCGATGGCCTGCCAGTCCTGGCCATCGTTCCTCTCCAACACCAAGCCACGGTAACGCGACAGCCCCACGAACGTGATGGGCACATACCCAACCCCGTTCCCTATCGTCAGCTCGGCGCGATCCTGGCCATCCACACGCACCTGCGTGGGGTACCGCCGCTCGAGGGTCCCTCTCTTCATGGTCACGTCCAGGGCGTTTCCGGCGGCCTCTCGCCACACCGGCTCCCAGCTATCCGGATGCGCAGCCAGGGCGGCGCGCAGCCCTTCGTTGGGCCCATAATAGTCCTCGGCGAACTGGGGCAGGATCAGCATCTCCACCTCGGCTTCCACGAAATCGCCCTTGCGCAGCTGGGTCAGGTCCGGCGGCGGGGAGAGCTCCACGTTAAAGCCGGAGGTCATGCCATCGAGAGTGTTGAACACCGACGCATAGGGCGTTGGCACATCGGCCCCACCCAGCCTGGCGCGCCAGGAGCGCACGACCAACCCACGGTTGGCCCACGCGCCGCTGGTGGCCTGCCCCTCCGGTGCGTGATAGAGGGCGAACCACGGCTCTTCCCCCTCGCAGGCGATCCCCTGGCGCACATAGCCGAACCCCACCTCCTCCGGGTCCCAGGCCTCGACCAGGCCCGCTGCATTCCCCCGCGCGATGGTCTCGATCTTGTGGTTGTTGTAGCCATCGGCGCCGAGCTGGAAAAATGCCAGCCGCTTGAAAGGCGTGTCTTCCAACACGTCGTAGCGCAGCCGATAAAGGCCCCGCACGTAATCGTCCGTGCGCGCCGTGGAGGCGGTGATCCGCGCGCTGACGTGGCCATCAGCGGTCACGCCCGCATAGGTGACCTCCGTCAGATTGGGGCAGTAGCTGCGGTAGGAGGTGCGCACGCGCGTGAGGTATTGGCGGTTGACCGAGTTGGTGGTATAGAGGACCAGGAAATCGCCCCCGCCGACGTTGTTGGTCCAGCCCCACTTGACCCGGTCCTGCGGCGTCTTGGCCATGGACCACACCATCAGAGGCCGCATATCATCGATCATGGAGCGCCCCAGGTTGACATCGGGGTCGTAGCAGATCGACTCGCCGTAGCTGCCCACGGCCGATTCGTCCCACAGCTGGTGTGTGCCCCAGCCCACCAGGCATAGCTGGGCGTGCGACGCCGCCGGCACGCCGCCCCAGCGGGCGTAAGCCACGGTTAACTCGAACGGAAGCGTGGTCTTGGCCGGGATGGTGAGCATGGTCAGTCCATGAAACCACACCGGGCCATGCCAGTTCTTGGAAATCTGCACCGGCAGGCCCGTGGGGAAGCCCTCGGCATCGCGGATCATCGGCGACATGCCCACGATCCCCTGAAAGTTATAGTCCTTGGCCAAGTTGAGGCGCACCGTACGGGGCTCGGGATCGGGGTTGCTGATCACCACCCGCACACGCT
>CAYQDH010000172.1:0-10006 GCA_964416075.1 uncultured Anaerolineales bacterium
AGAGACCATTACGCATCCGGAGTTTGACGTGCCGACGACCCTCACTGAGTTTGGACAACGTCTGTATGCCGTCAACGCCCGCTTTAGCACGCCTCCTCAGCCAGACACAGAGTATCAAGTTGTTCAGGTGCGCAAAGCCAAACGCTAGAGGCTGGCTCTTGGTATAGAAAATCATGCTCTCCCGAAGGTGGCCATTGCGCCTTCGGGAGAGTATCTTTTTGCCAAGTTGTGGCTACAGAATCCAGCCCGTGGAAGGGTTGGGCAGGCGCGCTATTTCCCCTCAGGTTGCTGCTTTTCTCTGGGGGATTGTGGCTTTCACAGCAGCTAGGGTCCGAGAGGCCCTCTTTTGCCAGGCGGCGGGGCGGACCTGTCCCGATAGGAGGATCATGCGCACGACCCAATCGAGGGCCATTGAGGCCTGCACGCCCGGCAACCCCAGGCCCAAGAGTGTGACAGAGAGAACGGTGAGGGGCACGCGCACGGCCCAGGCGCCCACGCCGGTGACCCACATCACGGTCCGGGTGTCGCCCGCGCCTCGCAGGCCGCCGGCCAGGCAAAAGGCTACAGCCATGAAAGGTTGGGCCAAGGCCACGATCTGTAGAGGCAGCACGCCCTGGTCGATGACAGCCTGGTCGCTGGTGAAGAGGCTCAGCATGGGGCGGGGATAGGCCACAAAGACCGCGGCGCCGACGAGGCAAAAGATGACGGCGATCTCGATCGAGCGAAAAACGCTATCTCGAGCACGCTTGGGATCGCCCGCCCCCATGGCCTGGCCGCTCAATGTGGTTGCGGCCACCGCAAAGCCCATGGCCGGCATCATGGTAATATTCTCCACGCGCTGGGCGATGACGTGGGCGGCGTAGGCCACCGTGCCCAGGCTGGCGATGGCGCGAGTGAACGATAGAAAAGCAAAGCGCATGAGCAAGTTCTCGCCACCCGCTGGCAGTCCGACCTGCAACAGCCTCGCTAACACGTCCCGCTGCGGCCGGTTCACCAGGCGCCGCATGTGCATGCGAGCGCGCCCGCTGTAGAGCACGGCGATAATGGCCAGCCCGGCGAGGGTGCGCGATATCCCAGCGGCAATCCCCGCACCCGTAACTCCCATGGGCGCCAACGGCCCGAGGCCACGGATGAGGATCCATGACAGAGCAGCGTTGAGCACGTTCATCGCGCCCATGACGTACATCGGCGTCTTGGTATCGCCCGCGCCGCGCAAGGCCGCGTTGCCGACAAAGAGGATCGACTGCATCGTCAGGCTGCCCGCCAAATAGGGCAGATACTGGACGCCCATCGCCACCGCTTCCTCCTCGGCCCCCAGCAGGATGAGTGTTTCCCGGGGGAAGGGCAGCAGCAGGGCTGTGAACACGATCCCCATCCCGATGCCCACCAGCATGGATTGTTCGAGCACCTGCTGAGCCAAGGGGCGATTCCTGGCGCCAAAGGCCTGGGCGACCAGGGCGGTGGTGCCCGTGGCCACGGCCATGAAGACAGTAGAGCCGATCATCTCGATGGTGCCCGAGAGGCCCACAGCGGCCAGCGCCGAGGCCCCCAGGTGGCCCACCAACATGGTGTTCACGATGTTGACCATGAGGGTGAGGATGCGCTCGGCAACGGCGGGGAGCCCCAGGTGGAGTACCTGGCGACGGAGCACGCGGTTGCTCTGGCGTTGCTCTGCGTCGGGCCATCCAATGGCCTGGGCGAGTCGTGTGGTAGCTTGCATAGCAGTTCATAGCCTTGATATGTGATCGCTCTGCCGGCGGCTACCAAGATGGCGACTCTGCTGCGCGTATCGCGCGAGCCGGATTCTATCCTCGTCGTGGCATGCCCCTTTGGCGGCGAGCGTCGGTCCATTATAGCGTATAGGCGTGGTACGGCCAAGTTCTGAGGGTCGACGGCTGGACATAATGCCCTTCCGGGTTATGGCGCGTCCCTGAGTCCTCTTCGAGGCCATGTTGCGCTATGAGGCATTCGATGGCGCCCCCGGACTTGTCTCAATCTCCTCGAACCAGGTATAATGGCCGCCGCTGGCTGTGGACAAGCCAGGGTATTGCCGGAAGCGACGCGGCGATGAAGGGAGAACAGGCGATGGAACTCACCATGCGGGCCTACCGCGGAGAAGACGACTATTGGCGGATCCGCGAGTTTCTGCGCGAGGTGTTCCTGGCCAACGTCCGACGCGAGCTGAGCTGGCACGTGGCGCGATGGGACTATTGGCGCTGGCATGGCATGGAGAACATCCGAGAGTACCCTTCGATGGAAGCCGTGACCTTTCTCTGGGAGACGGCGGACGGGCGCATCGCGGCGGCGTTGACCCCCGAGGGCCGGGGCGAGGCTTTTCCGCAGGTGCATCCCGGCTATCGCACGCCGGAGCTGGAGCGAGATATCGTGGCTATGGCCGAAGAGCACCTGGCCGAGCCTGCCTCGGATGAGCGGCGCCAGTTGCGCATATGGATCGACGGTAAGGACGCGGAACGCCAAAACTTGCTAACGCTTCGGGGGTACCACCGAAGCGATGGTCCGGAATACCAGCGGCGCAGGTCCCTCTCGACGGCTATCCCGGATGCGCCCATCGCGGCCGGATACACGGTGCGTGCCTTGGGTGACGCTGATGAGCTTCCGGCGCGCAGCTGGGCGTCGTGGAAGGCTTTTCATCCCGATGAACCGGATGAGCACTATCAGGGTTGGACATGGTATCGCAACATCCAGCGCGCCCCCTTGTACCGGCGCGATCTGGATATGGTGGCGGTCGCAGCCGATGGGGAGATCGCCACGTTCTGCACCATCTGGTTCGATGATGTAACACGCAGCGCGTATATCGAGCCGGTGGGCACGATGCCGGCGCACCAGCGGCGCGGGCTGGGCAAGGCGGTGATGTACGAGGGGTTGAGAAGGCTTGCCCGCCTGGGGGCTACCCTGGCGCTGGTGGGGTCCTATGCTCCTGCGGCACATGCCCTGTATGCATCGGTTGGGTTCACAGAGTACGATCTACTAGAGCCGTGGGCCAAGACGTGGTGATGGCGGTTCTATCCTGACCCTTCCGGTGGCTCAAGATCTAGACTAGAGAGCAAAGATAATGCGCACAATCTACCTGGAGAAGAATATCCCCAAAGCCTTGCTGATCAAGGCCCTAAGGCCGCTGTGGCCCAATGTGGTATTCACAGCGCTGTCGCCGACACGTGATGTGGAATTCCCCGATCCGCCCCTCCCGGGGCCGCGCTGGGTGAGGCTGCGCAACCGACTGTGTGGTGTCTGTGCCAGCGACCTGCACCTGCTGAACGTAGAGGCGGACCCCAAGGCGGCCCCCGTCGCATTGCCGGGTACCGCTCGCGTCTACCTGGGACATGAGGTGGTAAGCGAGGTGACCGAGGTGGGGCCGGGTGTGACCGACCTTCATGTGGGCGATCGTGTGATCATGGACGCTGAGGCGGCCAACTGCCTGAACCAGGAGATCGATCCCTCGTGCGACCGCTGTCGGGAGGGGAACGTGGCCCTGTGCGAAAATGCTTCTCTGGGGCGAGGCGGACAAGGGGTGGGGGGCGGTTGGGGCGACGGCTACATTGCGCACGAAACCACCGTACATCGCGTGCCCGACGTGCTGGATGACGAGACGGCAGCGTTGATCGAACCCTTGGCTGTTGGCGTGCGTGCCGCACTGCGCCATTTGCCTAACGCCGGGGATAAGGCCTTGGTGGTGGGCAGCGGCATCATCGGCCTGGCAGTGGTTCAAGCGGTGCGAGCCCTGCAACCCGATTGCCAGATCACGGCCATGGCTCGCTATCCCCAGCAGATCGAGATGGCCCGCAGGCTGGGAGCCGACGAGGTAGTCGCCCAAGAGGAACCCTACTCGGCCGTGGAGCGCATCACAGGGGCCAGACTGTACAAGGGCATGTTTAATAACCGCATGTTGCTGGGCGGTTACGATGTGGTATATGACTGTGTGGGCTCGCCGAAGACGTTGCAGGATAGCCTGCGCTGGGCGCGGGCCGGCGGCACGGTGGTGCTGGCGGGCGTGCGCCTCGAGCCGATGCACGTCGACCTGACGCCGATCTGGTATCAGGAGGTGGACCTGGTGGGCCTGTACGCTCACGGCACGGAAAGCTGGAACGGCAGCACGCAGTCTACCTACGACCTGACGGTCCGCTTGTTGCAGGAGGGCAAGCTCAGGACCGATGGCCTGATCACGCACTGCTACCCGCTGGAGCAGTGGCGTACGGCGGTACGTACGGCGATGGACAAACGCAGCGGCGCGATCAAGGTTGTGCTGGACTATCGATCTGCAACATGATGGCCAAGTCGCTCGCCAAACAGATCCCTATCCTGATCATCGTCGCTTTGCCCTACACTGACCAGCCATGGCAACCCATCTATCCTGCGACCCAGGTCGACCCTGCAGCAGGACAGGCACGCGATCTCACCGAGCTTTGCGCAGGATGGCACGCTCTTTGTGGGGACGACTGATGCGCGGGTTCTTGTTCTTCATGATGGTGAGCTACGCTAGGATGCCGTCCAGCCAGCCCGGTGGTTGCAGGGAACCATCGCAACCACGGCCCTGGCGGCCAACCATTTATTATACTCTGTATAATGTATCTGGTCATCCTGGGATCGAGATGATTTACGGTTTGTTGCTCGTTGACAGGCCACGTATAGCCATCGGACCTTAAAGAGGACCTGCAATGCACCTAAAAGGGGTCGCTTTACATGCACAAAACTATCCGTGCGCGGACCACTATCCTTTCAGTCTGCCCGTCTTTCGCCAGACTGAGCGGGTTGCGTTCAGCACCCCCGTTACCCTGTTCGTGGGTGAGAACGGCACAGGCAAGTCCACGCTGCTAGTAGCCCTGGCGCTCGCGTGCGGCATTCACATCTGGCGGGATGCTGAGACATGGCGTTTCGAACATAATCCCTACGAGCATCGCTTGTGCGAACATATCTCTGCCGAGTGGGTCGATGGCCCGGTGCCTGGGTCATTTTTCGGCTCTGCCACCTTCCAGGAGTTTGCGCAGATCCTGGAAGAGTGGGCTGTCGCAGACCCCGGTCAGCTCACCTACTTTGGTGGTAAGTCGCTGGTCACCCAGTCACACGGTCAGTCCATCATGTCCTTTTTCCGGGCGCGTTACAAGACCGCGGGACTTTACCTGTTGGATGAGCCAGAGACAGCTCTCTCGCCCAAGACGCAGATCGAGTTGCTGCAGCTGATCACCGAGATGGGCCGAGCGGGCCATGCGCAGTTCATCGTGGCCACCCACTCGCCGATCCTTCTGGCCTGTCCGGGGGCCACCATCTACAGCTTTGACCACATCCCGATCGAGTCCGTGCGCTACGAGGACACGGAGCACTATCGTATCTATCGCAGCTTTATGGAGGACAGGCGCCAGTACGTGGGCGAGCCCTGATCGATTTCTCGGAGAGGAAGACAGTGACTATGTCACGAAGCACGAACGTTCAGGCCATCATCGACGAATGCGTACCATTGATTAGGCAGTTCCCTGCAGGACGATACGCCATCTCCATCGGTGGCTCGCGGGGCAAGGGCACGTCCGACGAACGGTCGGATGTGGATTTTCGATTGTTCTGGGACCAACCCGCGCCGGGCTGGCCCGACCAAGTGCCGGCCTGGAAGGCCTTTCGCGAGGCCATGGTGACGTGGCGGGCCAGGGGCACCGAGATCGATGGCTGCTGGATACGCAAGATCGGGGACATCGATAGCTGGCTGGATCAGTGGATCGACGGCAGGGTCATCCCTCAGGATATCGTATGGACGGTGTGGGGATACCATCTGCTGCCGGATATCTATCACCAGCAGGTCGTGGAGGATCCCTTTGGCATTATTGCCGGTTGGAAGGAACGCCTAAAGGTCTATCCTGACAAGCTCAGGAAAGCCCTAGTGGACAAGCACCTGGGATCCCTGCGCTATTGGCGCGACGATTACCACTATGCCAGCAAGGTGCAACGCGGAGATGTGATCTTTTTGGCCGGATTGAGCGCCAGGCTGGTTCACGATATCATGCAAGTGCTCTTTGCATTGAACCGGGTCTATTATGTGGGAGATGGGAGCAATCTCGAGTTCGCCCGGCATTTCGAGCAGAAGCCACCGAGGCTCGAAGAGCGTGTGCGCGAGGCGCTGTATCCGGTCCCTGGAGAGGGTGCGTTTGAGCGGCAGAGAAGGACCCTGGTCGAGTTGATCGATGATGTGAAACGCCTGGTCGAATCCGCAAGTCTGGACCGCATTGCGGGATGAGCCCGTCGCCGGATAGGCTGGTCTCGCCGCATGACGAGCGAGGCGGGCAGGATGCCCGCCGTACATTTTCAGGGGAGGTACGGGATGGCGAAACGACCGTGGGGTGTGCTGATTCTGCACGGGTTCACCTCCAGCCTGGACTGCGTGAAGGGCATCGAGCCACCCCTGAAGGACCTGGGGCTGGCCACACGGATGCCCGTGCTAAGCGGCCACGGCGCGCCCTCACCCGAGGCCCTGCGCGGGGTCACCTGGCGCGATTGGCTGGCCGATGCCGAGGATGCTCTACAGGACCTGATGGCCGAGGCGGAGAAGGTGATCGTCTTTGGCCATAGCATGGGGGGACTGCTGGCCCTGAACCTCGCTGCATCGCACGGCCATCAATTGGACAGCCTGATCGTGGCCGCGGCGGCTGTGCAGCTGGCTAGTCCCGTCGCGCCCGGGCGCCCCTTCTCGTTCCTGGCGCCGGTACTCACCCGAGTTCTAACCCGGTGGAACATGCCTCCCAAATATGCACAACCGGACCTGGCGCAATATGACACAAACTACCGCTGGACGCCCACGGATGCGCTCGGATCATTTCTGGAGCTGTCGGGACAGACCCGTACTCGGCTTGAGGAGATCACGGTGCCGACGCTGATCCTGCAGAGCCGCCGCGATACAACGGTGGCGCCCGAGAGCGCAGAGATCATCTATAACAGTATCGCGACGCCGCCGGCGGACAAGCGCATCGTATGGTTCGACAGAACCGAGCATGAAATGTTTCTCGATTGCGAATGTGACAAAACGATTGGGGCTGTGGTGGACTATTGCCGGGAAAGAATGGCGCAGGGATCGTGATGCGAGATCCGCCTCTTGCACAGAATCGATACGGGAGAGAAGATGACAGCCAGGGTATTCATTGACGGGCAGCATGGCACGACCGGGTTGGAAATCCATGAACGGCTGGCCAAAAGGGATGATCTTGCCCTGTTGGAGATTCCGGCCGAGAAGCGAAAGGACCCCGAGGCGAGGCGCGAATTCCTCAACGCGGCGGACATTGTGTTTCTCTGCCTGCCGGACGATGCGGCGCGCCAAGCCGTGGGGTTGGTGACCCACGCTACTGCACGCGTGATCGACGCCAGCACCGCACACAGGGTGGCTGAAGGCTGGGTGTATGGCATCCCGGAGCTCGACCCCGGCCAGCGCGACCGCATTCGTGGGGCTAGCCGCGTCTGTGTCCCGGGGTGCTATGCCAGCGGGTTTGTCTTGTGCCTGCATCCCCTGGTGGCCGGTGGCATCGTCCCGCCCGATTATCCCGTCACCAGCCATGCCGTGACCGGCTATAGCGGCGGGGGGCGGCAGATGATTGCCAGCTACGAGGCGCCCGGCAAGGATCGGCAGGAGTTGGCGAGCCGGCCGAAGAACCTCAACCTGGCGCACAAGCATCTGCCCGAGATGCACAAGTATGGGCTGTTGTCCGATCCGCCGCTATTTTTCCCCGTGGTAGGGGATTTCTACCGTGGCATGCTCGTCTTCGTGCCCCTGATCCTGCGGCTCTTGCCGCGGGGAACCACGGCAGACCAGATCAGGAGTTACCTCCAAGACTACTATGCGGGCGAGCTATTCGTGCAGGTCCAGACCAAAGAGCAGAGCGAAACCATCGCCGATGGTTTTCTCTCGCCGCTGGGCTGCAATGGGACCAACCGGCTGGAGATATTTGTCTTCTCCCGCGGGGACAATGCGCTTCTGGTGGCGCGCCTGGACAACCTGGGTAAGGGGGCCTCGGGGGCGGCGGTGCAGAACATGAACCTCATGCTGGGCGTCGACGAGGGGAGCGGGCTGTAGATGGTGGAAGGTCGGGCAAACTCGAGGCTGTGTCAGCTAACGGGCATTCACGCTCCGCAGCCTAGGGCCAGACCGCGAGAGAGCGTACGTCGAATCTGGTCCGCTGGAATCGCTGCACCAATGCCTCGTCTGCAGTAACCAGCGGGAGCGATAGCTGATCGGAGAGGACGACGTAGGCTGCGTCATAAGCCGAGGCGTGGCTCTGAACTGCTATCTCTAGAGCGGACTGCGCGAGTTCCGCTGTTGATGCCACGTGGAATGGCAGATGCAGAAGATCGTCGAGATCCTTTCCGGCGTTTTCCTGCGGATAGCCGAATCGGAGCACGTACTTGTAGAGTATGTTGGTGCACTCGATGAAAAACAGGTCGGGCACATAAAAACGAGCTGCGGGCGCATCGGCCAGATGATCGAAAAGGCGGTCGACTCTGTCCGAGAGAGGCTCAACCAGAAAAAGCTTGATAGCGACGCTGGCGTCAACGACGCAGTCGTAGCTCATCGATCCCTGTCCTCTCTAAGGACTTTTGTGCTTTCAGGAGCGCCTGCCTCTGCAGGGTTGAAGGAGCGGCGCTGTCGAATCGAGGCCAGGGTGGCTCTAGGGGAACGTTCAGCTTCCTCCACAGCCCAGTTGAGGAGAGCGATAACCTCGGCGCTCAGAGAGCGGCGTTGCGCCTTGGCGCGTCCCCTGAGACGAGCGTGGAGTTCTTCTGGTACATTGCGAACATGCAAGATAGTCATAGGGCGAGGCCCTCCTTCCAGATGGAATCATTATACACCGATTGGTTGCATAATGCAACCACGGCTATGATGCCCATGGCAGCACATAGGGCCGCTGAGCGAATTCGGCGCCTAGGGGTATCTCCCATACCGATCCACAGCGCGGATGAAAGACAGGATATTCTCAACCGGCGTCTCCGGCTCGATCACGTGGGCGGGGGCAATGAGCAAACCGCCGCCGCGCCCCACGGTCTCGATGCGCTCCTTGACCACACGCTCCATCTCGGCCGGTGTGTCGTAGGGAAAGGTGCTTTGCACGCCCACCGTGCCCCAGAAGGCCAGGTGCTGGCCGTAGAGTTGCTTTACGCGCGCTACGTCGTTGGCTTCGGGCTGCACCGAGTGCCAGACATCGATGCCGCACTCGATCAGCTCGGGTAGGAGCGGCTCGATGTGGCCACAACTGTGGTAAGCGATGAGTACGTCGGACCGCACGGCACGCACCGCGGCGACCTGGCGTTGCAGCAGCGGCTTGAAGTACCTGCGCCAGGTGTTGGGGCTCATGAACAACCCTTTTTCATGGCCCCAGTCGTCTCCCAGGAAGAGGATATCTACCCCCGCCCGCGCGTACGCGACCGCCGAGCCGATCTTGCGAGCGGCGATCTGTTCGAGCAGAGCGCCGGCGAACGTGGGATTGAGCAGGAGATCCACCAGGATGTTGTCCATGCCACGCAGGCCGTGGGCTTGCTCGAAAAAACCACATTCGTAGGCCGAGATGGCGGGCCATCCACTGGCCTGCATAGCCCGTACCTGCGCGGGCACGCTCGCGTAGCGGTAGGGGGCATCGATGTCCGGAAAGGGGTATGCCTCGATTTCACGAATCGACGTGAAGGCAGCCATCGGCTTTTTCTGGCCGGTAAAATGGTAATAGCCCGAGGGATACCACATCTCGCCCCACTCGTCGTAGGTGGCCCCCTCGGGGATGCGGTCAAAATAGGGTGTGAAATCGGGCGTGTGGCGCGAGGGGTTGCGCCCGATGAGCCGATCCCAGCTCATGTCCAGATCGAGAGCCGCCGCCACGTCCTCCGCACCGAGAGCTTGTTGTAAGGCCGCCTTGATGGCTGGGGACATATAGAGCTCACGGGGCACGCGATCCGGCACTCGGCGCGAAAATGCGGTGAGGACGCGTTCTCTGTGGTTGGGCATGATTTTGTCACCTCTGCAGGATAGAGC
>CAYQDH010000173.1:0-3490 GCA_964416075.1 uncultured Anaerolineales bacterium
TGGATATGACTGTGGATGAAGCGCTGGAATTCTTCCAGAACATCCCGGCCATCAAGCCGAAACTGGAGACGCTGCACGATGTGGGCCTCGGCTATATCAGGCTCGGGCAGCCAGCCACAACCCTCTCGGGTGGAGAAGCACAGCGTGTCAAGCTGGCTAAGGAACTCTCGCGCCGGGCGACTGGACGCACATTGTATATACTGGATGAACCGACCGTTGGGCTGCATATGGCTGATGTGGAGCGGCTGTTGCAGGTTCTAGGCCGTCTGGTGGATGCAGGCAACACCGTGGTCGTCATCGAGCATAACTTGGACGTCATCAAGACCGCGGATTGGATCATCGATCTGGGTCCGGAGGGGGGCAACGAAGGGGGGCGCCTTGTGGCCGAGGGCACGCCCGAAGAGGTAGCAGCCAACGAGCGGTCTTTCACGGGACAATTCCTTCGGCCCATCGTGTCGGTGCCTGCTGCCAGGAGCGATGTGATGACTGCGTCAAGAGTAGGGTAGGGTTTTTCGAGATATCGCCATGTGCATCGGTCGTGAACATTGAGCCAGAAACAGTATTATCTGTGGAACATCGGTTGTCAGATGAACCGCGCTGACGCTACGCGGGTGGCCGAAGCGTTGGAGCGGCTCGGCTATGCACGGGTCCAGCAACCTGAGCGGGCAGACCTTCTGATTCTTAATACGTGCGTTGTGCGTCAGAGTGCGGAAGACAAGGTAGTGGGCCGGCTCAGCTCTCTGAGCGTGCTGAAAAAGCATCCCCAACAGCGAGCTATCGTGGTGTTGGGATGCTTTGTGGACGACATCGCGGCACTAGAGGTGCGTTTCCCGCACGTAGATGCCTTTTTCAAGCCTTCGGATATCGATGGCGTGATGAGTTATGTGCAAGCTTGGGATGCCGCCTGTGCCGAGCCGAAAGATGAATTGACCAAGCCCGCTCCCGTAGCCGACCTCGTGCCGATTAGTTATGGTTGTGATCATCGCTGTACTTATTGCATCGTGGCCTTGCGGCGCGGCAAGCAGCGCAGCCGGCCAATCGTCGAGATCGTGGCTGACGTGGAGGGGTTGGTGCGCCGCGGTACACGCGAAATCACCCTGTTGGGGCAGAACGTGGATGCTTATGGCACCGACTTGCCCGATCATCCTGATCTCGCCGATATTCTGTATGCAATTCACGACATCGATGGGCTGTGGCGGATCCGCTTTCTTACTTCCCATCCACGAGATATGACCCAGCGCATTGTCGATACGGCGGCTCTGCTGCCTCGCGTGTGCGAGTGTTGGGAATTGCCTGTGCAATCGGGCGACGATGAGGTGCTCCGCCGCATGGCCCGCGGATACACGGTCGCGCATTTCACTGGACTCGTGGAACGCATTCGTGAGACGATGCCCAACTCCGCGGTGAATACCGATATAATCGTCGGTTTTCCAGGAGAGACGATCGACCAATTCGAGAATACCATGTGCCTGTTGCGGGAGACCCGTTTCGATGTGGTGCATGTGGCGGCCTATTCGGTGCGTGCGGGAACGGCGGCTGCCGGCTGGGAAGATGATGTGCCAGAGACGGAAAAGGAGCGCCGCCGCGCTCTGGTCGAACAGGTGCAGACCGAGATCTCGGCGGACTTGAATAGTGCTCTGTTGGGTCAGGATGTGGAAGTACTGGTGGACGGCCAGCAACGCGGACGGTGGCGGGGCCGCACGCGTACGAACAAGCTGGTCTTCTTTTCTAGCGAGCAGAATTGGCTGGGCCGCATGGCTAGAGTACACATCACTTGGACAGGTCCTTGGTCGATGATAGGCCAAGTCGGGAATTAGCTCGCCGGGCGTCCTCGGTCCCTACTCCTCTTCCTTCTCGGTGTGATCGCGGAAGATCATCTTGAGGGGGCTGCCCTCGAAGGGGCGCTGCTGTCGAATCTGGTTCTCCAAAAAGCGCTGATAAGCAAAGTGCACCATTTTGGCATCGTTCACGAAAAAGACAAAGGTCGGTGGATCGATGCTCGTCTGCGTGCCATAGTAGATACGTAGTTTGCGGCCGCCGTGAGTGGGCGGGGATTGCCGCCCCGTGGCCTCTCGGATAATGGCGTTGATCTGCGAGGTGCTCAGCCGCTGCAAACGTTCGGCATAGATCCGCTGAGCCAGAGGTAGCACACGCGCGACACGTTGGCCCGAGATGGCGGAGATAAAGAGGATCGGCACATAGTCCATGAATTTGAGCTCGTTGCGCACGTAGGCTTCGTACTGCGGTAACGTGGCCGAATCCTTTTCCACGAGATCCCACTTGTTAACCAGGACGATGACCGATTTGTTCTCTTCGAGGATATAACCTGCGACATGGGTGTCTTGAGCCGTGATCCCGTCGGAAGCGTCGATGACTAGGCACACTACGTCTGCTCTCTGGATGGCTCGCATCGCACGCAAGACACTGTATTTTTCGATGCCCTGTTCCACCTTGCCCCGGCGACGGATCCCGGCGGTATCGATCAGAACGATCTCTTCCCCATGGTATTGGATCGTTGTGTCGATAGCGTCGCGCGTGGTGCCGGGCACGTGGCTGACAATCACCCGTTCCTCGCCCAAAAAGCGGTTGAGAAGCGAAGATTTTCCAACATTTGTGCGACCTACGAGAGCGATGTGTAGTGCTTTGGATTCCTCCTCACTCTCCTCTGGCATGGGGGGTAGTGCCTCGGCAATGGCATCCAGAAGGTCACCGGTGCCCGTACCTCGCAGTGCGGAGACACTGAGAGGGTCTCCCAGGCCCAGCGAATAGAACTCGTGTATATCCAGGGCACGTTGCCGGTTATCCACCTTGTTGGACACGAGAATAATCGGTTTGTCTGTGCGCCGCAGCAGGTCGGCGATCTGCAAATCTGGGGCGGTGAGGCCGTCCTCGATGTCGGTCAGCATAACGATCACATCGGCCTCATCGATGGCGATCTGCGCTTGTGCCCGCACCCGAGGCAGGATGTCGTTCGACGAATCCTCGGGGCGTGTTTCTAACACAAGGCCCCCCGTGTCGATCACGGTGAAGACACGCCCTCCCCATTCTACATCAGCGTATAGTCGATCCCGCGTCGTTCCAGGGATATCTTCCACGATGGAGATACGTTGGCCGACCATGCGGTTGAAAAGGGTCGATTTTCCGACGTTTGGTCGTCCTACCAGGGCCACCAAAGGTTTTCTGGGCATAATATTGCTCCAATTTCCCGGGGCGACGCCACAGATGCCTGTGGCGTCGCCCTCGGACTAAAGTTCCAGCCGACCAGATCTATCTCAATGTCGGATCCTAATAGCTTGCCACGGGCTGCGTCGTGGCACTATTTCGGGCTTGGTGTGGAGGTGGATCCTGTGGCCGGCACGGCGGCCCGTCTTGTCGCAGCTGGGATCACTGTAGATGTGATCGTCTCCGTGGACGTTATGATTGCCATGGGTGTCAGCGTGAGTGTCGGGGATGGTGATAGCGTCGGTGTCGGCTCGGCGAATCTGATGTC
>CAYQDH010000173.1:3500-10006 GCA_964416075.1 uncultured Anaerolineales bacterium
CTGGCGAGATGCTCGTGACCACCAGATCGTTTAGTTTTTGGTTCTTCGCGACGAGAATATCGACCAGAGTCCGCACCTGATGTGTGCCAGGACCGAGGCCGCTGACGTCCACATACGCGTCCAGCAATTGAGTCTGCAGCTCATCGAGAAGGATAGAAGGTCCCCGCAAAATAACATCGACTGCTGGCACTGAGAGCTTGACCGATAGGCCCTCACTGAGTTTTTTGGCTTGCAGGGGTACTTCCACCGTAATACCACCTATCACAGGATCGACTCCCACTGTCACAAGGACTTGCTCCTGCTGCGTCTGCTCGCCCTCGGTCAAGACTGAAACACCGGTTGGGAGTTCAAGCTCCAGGCGTTCGGCGATCATGCGAGTCGCTCCTGAGACGTCGACTTCGCCCTTGGTGGATACGAGTCCGGACATGCTGGCGATGACTGTGGGTGGCCCGACAACCGTGATCGTGCTGGGTTCCACATCCACGCTGCTAACAAAGTAGCCGCGCGCAGGGTTGCCCTTGGTCAGCGCACGGACAGCCACCTCACGATAGTTAAGCCTCTTTTGTATGTCAAAGCGAACGGTGACCTGGGATGGTAGAACCTTGACTCCACTGACTTGCTGTCCGTCGGCATCCAGCGGGCGCGGCTCTACTTCAACCTCGACGGCTGTGCGTTGGCCCAACACTGATACTGAGGCCACCAGCGAGGACACGCGCTCTACAGCGGAGGCAGGCCCTTCGACATTGGCAAACTGCGGCTCCACCTCCGGCGGATCGATTGCATAGCCCAACGGCAGTTCCTCGCGATCCGCGATCTCCACCTTGACTTCCACAGCATTCTTGGCAACTCTTTCAAGATCGATGTAGACCGTATCAGGTTGTCGCCGAGCGATGGTGACGGTACGGTCAGAGCAGGTAACCTTGATCGGCACGGCCCGCACACCTTCGCTCATGTTCAGCAGGTCGACGGTTGCCCGAAAACTGCCCACGGTGAGAGTTGACCAACTGGAGGCAAAGGCGATAATCTCTACGCGCACCAGGTCATCAGGATCGTTGGTGACCGTGAGACCCTCGGGCATGTTCACGATCTCGATGGGAATGAGCTGGGTGAAAAAGTCCTGCCGAGGCTTGTCGGTTTGATAAGTGGCATTGACCCAGACAATAATGGATAGGACGATAGACAGTATAGCAGTCCCCAGGTCGCCCAAGTGTCGACGTTTGCCTCTGCTGCTGGTCGATACAGACACCGTGTCCCCCTATACCCTACGCGATCTCTCGTCGGAAGCCCTGCGCCTATCGGTCTCATCAAACCAACGGGTTGCCTGGGTCCGAGTACCAGACCGGGGCTGCAACAAAGCGCGCAACAAGGTCGCCAGACGGCGCTCATCTAGGTGACGCACAATGCGCCCGTTACGAGCCATGGAGATAATACCCGTCTCCTCCGAGACCACAACGGCGATGGCGTCAGTCTGTTCAGTAATACCGACAGCTGCACGGTGGCGGGTGCCCAGATGGGTGTCCGATACGATGAGTTCCGCCAGTGGCAATACACAGGCTGCTGCGATGACGCGGTCCCCGCGGATGATGACAGCGCCATCGTGAAGTGCCGTATTAGGGAAGAAGATCGTTTCCAGCAGGTCACTCACGACGAGACTATCTACCTCAACACCTGTTTCCACATAGTCCTGCAGTCCGGTCTCACGCTCCAGGACCACCAGCATACCGTGGCGGCGCTCTGAGAGACGTTTGCAGGCGATGGTGATCTCCGTGACCACGCGGTCCACTTGAACTGTGGGACTACCCCAAAGCGCCCATCCGCCTGCCCGTCCTAGGCGGTCTAGGGCCCGGCGTAGCTCCGGTTGCAGGATAATCGCAACCACCACAACAAGAGCCTGCCCGCCACTTTTCAGCAACCAGTTGAATGCGGTCAGGCCTGCTATACTGCCCATGAGGGCGATCGCCAGGGCCAACAGGATAACGCCGCGCAGCAACTGGACGGCCTGAGTGCCCCGCACCAGAATGAGGACGCCATAGATGACGGCTGCCACCAGTAGGATGTCCACCACATTGCGCGGGTCGAGTTTGGAGAGAATCCACAAGAGATTGGCCACCGGCCTATCACCTCGCCAGCAGGCTTACCAGGATCGCCTTTTGAGCATGAAGGCGGTTTTCTGCTTGATCGAATATCCACGACCGAGGTCCATCGGCCACATCGTCGGTAATCTCCTCACCACGGTGGGCCGGAAGGTCATGCATTACCCCCGCGCTAACCTTGGCGACGGCCAGTAAGGACTTGTTCACCTGGTAAGGCGGAAAAACCTTACGCCGCGCCTCGGCTTCTGCCTCTTGTCCCATGCTGGTCCACGTGTCGGTGTAGACCACATCCGCGTCGGCAACAGCCTCTCGCGGGTCGCGTATCACTCGGATCACGGATTGAGTCTCCATCGCCATGGCGCGAGCTTGATGGAGAACCGTCGGCGTGGGCTCATAGCCCTCAGGCGTAGCCGCTGTCAGATGCATACCGGTCTTGGCTGCACCAAAGAGCAGAGAGTTGAGAACATTGTTTCCATCACCCACATAGGCAAGTTTGACGCCTGCCAGCCCGCCCAGTTTCTCACGGATGGTCAATAGGTCGGTGAGTCCCTGGCAGGGGTGTGTGAAATCTGACAGGCCATTGATTACGGGTACAGTGGCCCAGCGTCCTAATGTCACGACATCATCGTGGCCGAAGACGCGGGCCATGATCCCATCGACATATCGGCTGAGCACGCGAGCCACATCAGGTATGCTCTCGCGCTTGCCCAGGCGAATTTCGTCGGGTGACAGATAGATAGCGTGACCACCCAGTTGTAGCATGCCCATCTCAAAGGAAACGCGGGTGCGGAGAGATGGCTTTTGGAATATCATAGCCAAAGACTTGGTTTTCAGTATGGGCTCGTTCCCGCCTGCTCTGAGCTCCGCCTTCAGTCGTATCGCCAAGTCCAGCCAGGATTGAAGTTCTGCGCCGGAAAGGTCAGCAAGACTCATCAAGTCTTTTTGCATCGCATACCCTCTGTTGCCGCCTCTTTTTGACCAGTTGATTTGCGCGCCCAAACCAGATCGTAATGCACTTGCCACCGTTCGGTGGCCACATCGACCATACCCATTTGCTGAAGCGCCTGCTCCAGATAGCCACGATTGCTCATCCGCCCGGGAAAGAATCGGGCATCGGAACCCACGCGATTTGAAATGAGCACAAACCCGCCGGGTTTCAGTACTCGTATCATCTCTGCGAGCACATGCAGTGGGCGGACCATGAACTCCATCGCTTCAAGGCACGTCACGGCATCGAACGACTGATCGACGAAAGCGAGATTCGCGGCGTCCTGGCGCAACAGCGCCAGGCGATCTCGATAATCTTGTAACGCGACCCAGCCCTGAGTGAGCATGGGCATGGAGCGATCTATGCCCACCACCATGCCTGGGAAATCCGGTTCTCGCAGCAAGGCTAGCAGCATCCGTCCCGTACCGGTGGCGACATCCAGAACCCGGGGACAAGGAAGCGACGACAGAGCTTCTGAGACAGGTAGCCCCAGGAAACGTGTCTCGTTCACAAAATGCAGGTTCTTGATCTTGTCGTATCGGCCCGCTGTCCAATCATAGAGCAGTGTCACGACACGGGCGCCCAGATAAGTCCCCTCGGTGGTAATCAACAGCCAGTAGAGCGCCATTCCCAGCAGCAGCACGCCCACCACGAACAGCCAGACCCATAGCATAATCTAGCTCCAGTACCTGGCGCCGAGGGCAACCAAAGCCATACTGAGCAGCCATGCCAGATGGCTACGCCGCGAAGGCCGGGCCACCCGTTCACCCAAGGTCAGGATGGCCAGCGAAGCCGCCAGAACTGGCTGGCCTCGCAGCAGAAGAAGAAAGATCCAAATGGCTTGCACGGCTACCGACAACCACTGGGCCACAGAGCTATCGCCCTGGGCCAATCGCGTACGAGCCCAAGTGCCCAAGCCAGCCAAAACGGCGATCCCCAACGCGAGGGTGTTCCAGGGTGCCAAAACGACATAACCGAGTTGCCACGCCAGTGCTACGTGCAGGCCAGCGAACCATCTTGTCACGAGATCAACGTCCTTACCCGAGAGGGCCATCACGCATGCAGCTGAAAACAGGCCAAAACCGACCAAAGCAAGGGTGTCTCGCCCCAAGTACGTAGCGACAACCAAGAGCAGTCCACTCGTCACAACAGCTGCCAAGCCATGGGTCAGAGCAAGAATACCCATCCGATTCCGACACCGCTGGACACTGCACCTTGTCCACAGCGCCAAGCGCGCGCCAGGCGATCCCTCGGCGGCATAGGGGAGGGCCATGCGAAGAGATGGTCCAGGTGGGCCGCTGGAAGAAGTTGCCTGCTGGTCCGATCTAGTAACACTGTCCCGAAAGCAAATTCTGACAGCCACCAATTGAGCGAAAACGTAGCCTGTGGTCGCATCGGCCAGCAGCCAAATGGCCACCAACCGGAGCAAGGCAACACTATCTCCAGGAGCAAGGCCCGCTGCCAGGTATCCACAAAGCAAGGCGCATGTGCACTGCAACGAGGGGCCCAGGGTCACCGGTGCGACTCTTCCCTCGGCAAGCCCACTCGATGTCGCCGCCAGAGAGGCACGATCCACGTGGTCCTCCACGTCACGAGTTCACCCACGTATTATAGCACACGGTTGGGGGGTACCAAAAGGACCCGGGCAGTTCTGCCCGGGTCCTTGCTCACGAGGCTCTAACTAATGGCCTTATGCCTCCAAAGAACCTTGGTCTTCGGTTACAGAATCTTGAGTGGGTGGTGTTGGAAGATCGTCACCGACGACCGATTGTGGAGCGGACAGTTCGGACTGGGCCTGGCGCAGACTCAGGCTGATGCGGTGCCGCGACACATCGACATCGAGGATGAGGATATCCCGTTCCTCCCCTTCCTGTACGACCTGGCCGGGATCGTTGATGTTTCCCTCAGCCAACTCTGTGATATGGATGAGACCCTCAATACCCGGCTCCAACTCGGCAAACGCGCCAAACTTGGTCAGGTGAGTGATCCGCCCTCGTACCAGCTCACCAGGCCTGTATTTCCCCTCTGCCAAATCCCAGGGATCGGGCTGTATTCGCTTCAGGCTCAAACCGATACGCTGCTCTTCAGGGTTCACACGAAGGATCAGTACGTCGACCTCTTGCCCTACGTTGAGTATTTCACTGGGGTGTTTGATGCGAGACCATGATAGCTCTGAAAGGTGAATGAGGCCGTCAATGCCGCCAAGGTCAACAAAGGCGCCAAAGTCACGCAAACTGCTGACAACGCCATGGCGTACTTGGCCTTCCTCAAGCTCAGAGAGGAGCTGTTCACGCTGTTGGCTGCGCCACTCTCGCTGGGCCAGACGCTCTGAGAGGATCAGGCGTCTCCGCTTCTGATTGACCTCGATGACTTTAAGTGGCAACTCCTTGCCAACGAGCGCGGCCAGGTCTACTTCCTGGTATCCGCCGTGCCCGTGACCGGCCAAACTGGCCAGTTGAGAAGCCGGGACAAAGCCTTGTAATCTGCGAACATCACAGACTACTCCTCCCTTGTTATAGGAGGTTACCGTAGCCTGTATGATCTCACCCTTGTCCATGATCTCCTGCGCCCATTCCCAATCTCTGAACTCGCGGGCCAGGCGCAACGATGCAAGGATGTACTCTTCTCTATCGTCAGAACGCAGTATGAACACCGGAATCGTGTTGCCAACATAAAGCTCATCCAGTTCTTCCTGCGAGAGCCTCTCCAATTCCCGAGCGGGTATGATTGCATCGAGCTTGGAGCCAATGTCCACTACAATCACGTCGGGACGGACCTGAACTATAACGCCTTTTCGGACATCGCCACGTTTGGGGGCCACATAGTTAAAGTCCTCCCATTCTTGCCAGTGTAGTGAATTCGGGTCCTCCTCCGCAGTATCCAGTTCCACCTGATTCATACTCATCCTCTTTGCGATCGGATTTTGGCTGCCCCCATATTTTGAACATGGCATCGATCCCGATGGGTGGCGCCCCCGTCCCCTCCGAATCGAGATCGGCCCAAAGTCACGTTGAAGAACAGCAGACCCTCACAAGCCCACACTTGGAGGCGATCTATAATTAGTATAGCAGAACTATTAAGAATTGTCAACTCAAAAAACTCGAGAATGAATCACGTCAGTCGGAGCAGAATGCAAAAATGACATGCCATCGCGAGTTACGAAGCACAAGCGCGATGATCCTCTGAGATCATCGCGCTTGTGCAGCTCCATACGGGTGCCCAAATGGTCACTGTGAAGATGTCGGGATATCGTAAATGCGATAGGTACGATAGGGCTTACCCCCCATCATCTCGATACCGCGACTGACCTTGTAATTGTCTTCCAGAATCCAGGACATCTCGGCCCACTTGTAACCTTTTCGCATGGCGACGCGACAACCCTCTTCGTAGAAGAGGGACTCGATGCCCTTCAACCGATGCTCTTC
>CAYQDH010000174.1:0-618 GCA_964416075.1 uncultured Anaerolineales bacterium
CATCACCACCGAAGAGCAAGAGAGCCGCAGGCTGGCGTTTGATCTGCACGATGGGCTGGTGCAATTGGTGGTCGCTTCCTACCAGCATTTGCAGACAGCGCAGGCCGGGCGAGCTCGAGATCCCGAATTGGAGGAGCGAGAGATCGAGCAAGGGGTGCAACTCTTGCGGCGGGCCATCTACGAAGCGCGTCGCCTGATCAGCGAGCTACGCCCGGCGGGCCTGGACGACTTTGGCCTGGTACAGGCGCTGCGGCTCTATGTGGCCCAGCTGGCTGCCGAAGTGGATTGGCAGGTGGCGCTTGAGGTCGACCCCGAGTGGGCGGCGCTGCCATCGGTCCTGGAAGCGGCCCTCTTTCGCATTGTCCAGGAGGCCACGACCAATGCTCGCAAATACGCCGACGCGCGCCGCCTGCAGATCCGGCTCAAGAGCGATGCCGAGCAGATCGGCGTGATCATCCGCGATTGGGGCAGGGGCTTTGACCTCGCCAAGGTCTCCTCGACGCCGGAGCAGGGCCTGCACATGGGGCTGGTCGGCATTCGGGAGCGTGCCCGGTTGTGGGGCGGCCAGTGCCTGATCGAGACCCATCCCGGCAAGGGGACCAGCATCGCCGTCTATAT
>CAYQDH010000174.1:628-9935 GCA_964416075.1 uncultured Anaerolineales bacterium
GAGCCCAAGAAGAGGATGCCAGGTGATTACCGTACTATTGGTCGATGACCAAGCCATCGTCCGTGAGGGTCTGCGATCGATGCTTGGCTTGGAGCCGGATATCACCATCATCGGCGAGGCCGCCAATGGCGAACAGGCGATCAAGTTGGCACGGGACCTCACGCCCGCCGTGATCCTCCTGGATGTGCGCATGCCCGGCATGGATGGCTTGGCTGCTCTGGAGCGGATCAAGACCGTGGCGCCGCGCAGCAGTGTCATCATGGTGACGCTGTACGATGATGCCGACTATCTCATGCGCGCTGTCGCTTCTGGTGCGGCGGGATACGTGCTCAAGGATTCCACGCGCGAAGAGCTCATCAGGGCCGTGCGTATCACGGTGGAGGGCGGCGCCGTGATCGCCCCCTCGCTTTTGCCCCAACTGCTGCAGCGGGTGAGCCAGATGGCCGCCGCGCCGGCGGTCGAGGCCTGTGTGCTTCTCGAGCCCCTATCGGATCGCGAGCTGCAGGTCTTGAGATTTGTTGCCGAGGGCAAAACGAACCAGGAGATCGCCGAAACGCTGATCCTTAGCCCCACCACCATCAAAACCCACGTTCAGAATATTCTCCACAAGCTCGGGGTCTCGGACCGAACCCAGGCGGCGGTGTATGCCGTGCGCTGCGGCTTGATCTAGGCCTTAACACAATCCTCCGTTTGTCCATCCTTGAGGGCCCCACAATACTCCGTATGGAGGATGTATAGCACTCCGCCACGTGCTATAGTGACGAATGTAGACCCGGCCTGTATGTTCAAGTTGCACGATAGCTTGGCCGCCGTCTAGCATCACAATCTATTCCTCTCACGATGTTCGTGTTCCCACAGCGCCGGTGGATAGGTGAGGTACTTTTCGTGGCCTCCGTTCGAATCATTGGGTACTAATACTCATTCTTTTTGGGAAAGAGGAGCCCTATAACGATGGCAAACCTGGCACGACCGAATGGCAATGACATCTCGCAAACCGCCAACCGCTCACGAGACGTTGTCCCTCAATCTGGCATCTGCACGCGTTGCATCGATGGCTGCCAGGGGAACTGCGAGGTCTTCAAGTCCACTTTCCGTGGTCGAGAAGTACTCTATCCCAGCCCGTTTGGCTCCATCACAGCCGGAGGGGACAAGGATTATCCTGTCGATCTATCTCACTTTAACATCCATGGCTATGCCCTGGGCGCCGAAGGCCTGGGTGATGGCGTGGAAGGGACACCCGACAATACCCTGTTCACGATGGTCGACACAGAGCTGACTATCGGCAACAGGAACAAGGAAACGCTCCGGATGCCCATCATCAGTGGAGCGTTGGGCTCTACCGATGTGGCTCGCAGGAACTGGGAGCATTTCGCCGCTGGCGCGGCGATTTCGGGCGTGGTGCTGACATGCGGTGAGAACGTCTGTGGCATCGATCCGGGCCTGGAGCTCGACAGTAAAGGCAAGATCACCGAGTCGCCGGAGCTGCGCCGTCGCGTGGAGACCTATCGACGTTGGTACGAGGGTTATGGAGACATCCATATCCAGATGAACGTGGAGGACACACGCTTTGGTGTGGCCGAATACGCCATCGAAAAATTGGGCGTGGAAACGATCGAGCTCAAGTGGGGCCAAGGGGCCAAGTGTATCGGCGGGGAGATCAAGGTCGATAGCCTGGAGCGCGCCCTGGAACTACAGCGCCGTGGCTACCTGATTACACCGGACCCATCCAATGAAGCGATCCAGCAAGCCTTCAAGGCCGGCGCCCTCAAGCAATTCGAGCGTCATTCCCGCCTGGGCTTCATTGACCAGGAATCCTTTGCGCGCGAAGTCGAGTACCTGCGCGGGCTGGGAGCCAAGCGCGTTACGCTGAAGACGGGCGCTTACCCCATGCGCGAGCTGGCCATGGCCCTCAAGTGGTCGTCGGACGCCAAGATCGACCTGCTGACTATCGATGGCGCGTCGGGCGGCACGGGCATGAGCCCCTGGCGCATGATGGTCGAGTGGGGTGTGCCCACCGTGTATCTCGAGGCCATGACCTACAACCTTTGCGAGATGCTGGCAGCTCGTGGCGCTTATGTGCCCGATATCGCCATCGGGGGCGCCCTTTCGACCGAAGACCACCTCTTCAAGGTGCTTGCCATGGGCGCGCCGTTCGTCAAGGCGGTGTGCCTGGGTCGAGCGATCATGATCCCCGGTATGGTGGGCAAGAATATCGGTGAGTGGATCAAGCAGGGCAACCTGCCGCGCAGCGTGTCGCAGTTCGGCAGCACCGTGGAAGAGATCTTTGTGAGCTATGAGACGCTCCGGGACAAGTACGGTTCGGCGATCAGTGAGCTACCGCTCGGTGCGATGGGCTGGTACACCTACGTGGACAAGCTGCGAGTGGGTATGCAGCAAATGATGGCTGGCAGCCGCAACTTTACCCTCGATACGATCTCGCGCGTGGACCTTATGGCCCTCACTCGCGAGGCTGCGGATGTGACAGGCATTCCTTACGTGATGGAAGCATACAAGGAAGAGGCCGAGGCCATTATCTCCGGGTACAGTGCGCCCAAGATGCAAGCGGCCCGCATCGCCGCCTAACCAGCGCGCTACCCAAATCGGTTGCTCAAGCAGGCTCTCTCCTCACCAAACCGGGGAGAGCCTGCTTCTGTGATCCAAGTGGGGGAGCGCACGGTGCGCTGGCGATTTGCAAACCAGGACGGAGCGTGTTATATTAGAAACCCGGGCCGAGTGCTCCACACTTCAAGGGAGGGCACAGATGACCCGTTTTATTTTCTGCACAGGTGGCGTCGTTTCCTCGGTTGGCAAGGGCGTAACCGCCGCATCCATTGGCCGAATCCTCAAGGCCCGTGGGCTCAATGTGATGATCCAAAAGCTCGATCCCTACCTCAACGTGGATCCGGGCACCATGTCTCCCTATCAGCATGGCGAGGTCTATGTGCTCGAGGACGGGACAGAGACCGACCTCGACCTGGGCCACTATGAGCGCTTTACCGATGCCCCCCTTACGCACAACTGCAACATGACCACGGGGCAGGTCTACCAGGAGATCATCCAGCGCGAGCGACGTGGCGATTTCCTGGGTGGAACCGTGCAGGTGATTCCCCATGTCACCGATGAGATCAAGCGGCGAATCCAGCTGGTCGCTCAGGAAAGCAAGGCGGATGTCGTGATCGTTGAGATCGGTGGCACGGTCGGCGACATCGAAAGCTTGCCCTTTTTGGAAGCCATTCGCCAGATGCGCAAAGACGTGGGCAGCGAGAATTCGTGCTACATCCACGTCACGTTGCTGCCGCACATTGGCTCCACGGATGAGCTCAAGACCAAGCCCACCCAACACAGCGTGGCCGAGTTGCGTAGCATCGGTATCCACCCGGACGTGCTGATCCTGCGCGCCGATTATCCGATCGGCCCGGAACTGCTGGACAAGATCGCCCTCTTTGGCGACGTGGATCGCGAGGCGGTCATCCCCCTGGAGACAGCTGACACGATCTACAATGTGCCTCTCGTCTTGGAGAGCCATGGCCTGGGGAATTACCTGGTGTGCCGGCTAAAGCTCACGATCACGCCCCCAGACCTGACCGACTGGGACGAGTTGGTGCGCAAACTCAGGAATCCGGCGCGAGAGGTGCGCATCGCGCTGGTGGGCAAGTACGTTGGGTTGCACGATGCCTACTTTAGTGTGCGCGAGGCGTTGGTGCACGCGACAGCATACCATGGGGCCAGGCTGCTTCTGGACTGGGTGGATGCCGAGGAAGTCGAACGCAACGGCGCTCTGGAACTCCTGGCCCGGGCCGACGGGATCCTGGTTCCCGGCGGATTCGGGGAGCGTGGCGTCGAGGGCAAGATCGTCGCAGCGCACTATGCGCGCGAGAACAAGGTCCCCTACCTGGGTTTGTGCCTGGGCCTGCAGGTGATGGTCATCGACATGGCTCGTGACGTGTGTGGCAAGGGCCAGGCTAACAGCTCCGAATTTTGCCCCACCTCACCCGATCCGGTGGTGGATATGATGCTGGAGCAGCGCCACATCGCCGACAAGGGGGGCACGATGCGCCTGGGAAGCTATCCGTGCGCGCTCGTACCCGAGACGCGCGCGGCACGTGCCTATGGCGCTGCCCTGGTGCACGAGCGACACCGCCACCGCTACGAGATCAACAACGACTACCGCGACGAGCTGGAGAAGGCGGGCCTGGTGTGGAGCGGCATGTCGCCGGATGGCTTGCTGGTGGAGATCGGCGAGCTGCGCGATCATCCCTGGATGGTGGGCAGCCAGTTCCATCCCGAGTTCAAGTCGCGCCCCAACAATCCCCACCCCCTGTTCCGCGATTTCATTGCGGCAGCACTACAAAGAAAGGATTAAGCCACGGCAGAGGGCCGTGTGCGACGACTCGATCTTGTTATGATAGCCTGCTGGCCTGCTTGTTTGGCCGGCAGGCTATGATCTATCACCAAGGCAGCAGCACCAGCGGCGCCGTACCAAACCCCAGGGCGAAGCGCGCCCATAGTAACAGAGCGGTGACCGCCACGATGCCCACCAGCCACACGATGTCGATCGTCCGCAGGTGAAGCTGCCGTAGGTAGGTGCGCTGGCGCGAGGCGCCCAAGGCTCGCGATTCCAGGGCTCGCGAGAGGTTCTCTGCCGTGCGCAGCGCCGTAATCAGCATGCTGACGACGATGGGCATATAGGCGCGCACACGCCGCAGGGGGCTCCCTCGGCTCAGGTTCAGCGCGCGCGCCTGCTGGGCGTCCGAGATCATGTGCAGGATGGCGCCCATAGTAGGGAGGTAGCGCAGGGCCATCGCCAGGGTCAAGCCCCACTCGTACGGTAGCCCCAAGGCCACCATGCTGCGTACCAGGGTGGCCTGGTCCGTGGTGAACAGCCAGGAAAAGATGAGCGCCGCCAGGGCGCCGATGCGCAGGCCCAGGGCTAGCCCCTGGCCCAGGTTGTCCCACCCCACGCGAAGGAACCATAGCTCGAGGAAGGCCGCTTCCCCGGCGCGGTTAAAGATCACCCACAGCCCGGCGACCAGGAGCATGGTGGGCAAGGTGATCCGCCAGACCGAGACGATACGCTCCTTGGCGATGTGCGCGCTGGATAGGAAGAACAGAAAGAGCAGAGACGCGCCGACCATGATCCACAGGTTGCGAAAGACGAGCAACAGCACCGTGGCCGAAGCCACCAGGGCCAGCTTGACGCGGGGATCGAGCCTGTGCAACCAGGAATCTCCTGGCTGGTAGAGGTCGTACACGGCGCTCACGGCCGTCGCCCCCTGGCTCGGGTGTAGGCGGCAGCAAACTCGTCCACGCTCAGGAGGTCCGGTGGCAGGCCCCAGGCAGCCAATCGCTGCCCCAGTTGCGTCACCTGGGGGGGATGGATCTGGGCCTGCGCCAGCTCATGGGCGCGCTGAAATGTCTCGCGCGGCGATCCGTCGACCAAGATGCGGCCGTCGTGCATGACCACCACGCGACCCGCGTACTCGGCCACCAGGCGCATGTCGTGGGTCACCAGGATGATGGTGTGCCCCTCGGCATGCAGCCGACCGATGTGGCCCATCAATTCCAGGGTGCTGCGCCAATCCAGGCCAGCCGTAGGCTCGTCCAGGATGAGCACTCGGGGGCGCATGGCATAGACAGCGGCGATGCTCACCAGGCGGCGCAGGCCAAAACCCAGCACGGCTGGGGGCGTCGCAGCATAGGCGGCCAGGTTGAAGGTAGCCAGGGCATCCTGGGTGCGCGCCTCGACCTCGTCGGGGTCCAGCCCCAGGTTGCGCGGTCCAAAGCTGACCTCCTCGCGCGTGGTGGAGCAAAAGATCTGGTGGTCGGGATTTTGGAAGACATAACCCACGGTGCGGGCCAGTTGATCGACAGAGGCCGTCGCGGTGTCCACGCCATAGACCCACACCCGCCCAGCCACGGGCTTGAGCAGGCCGTTCATGTGTTTCACCAGCGTCGTCTTGCCCGAGCCATTTTGGCCCACGATGGCCAGCCACGCGTTGTCGGCGATCTCTAGGTCCACGCCGTTGAGGGCCGGCGTATCCTCATAGTGATAGACCAGGCCCTCCGTGCGGATGCAGACGCTGTCTCTTGGGGTGCTGCTCATGCGGGCAACCTGCTCTGCGCCAGGTCTTGCCCTAGGGTGCGGACAGCATCGTCCAGTGTGATCCAGTGAAACCGGGCGCCCAGTTGCGCATTGAGGGCGACGGCCACCTCGGCCACCTGGGGTGAGGCGATTCCCACCTCACGCAGCAGATCGGTGTCCTCAAAAAGCTGCTGGGGGGCTCCTTGGCGCACGATCTGCCCCTGCCAGAGCACCGCGAGGCGATGCGCGAACTGGCCGATGCGCTCAGCATCCTGGCTGACCATGATAATGGTCATGTGGCGCTCGCGCCCCAGGCGCTCGACGGCCGCAAAGACCTCGAACTGGCCGGCCGGATCCAACCCCGCGGTGGGTTCGTCGAGGATCAGGATATCGGGGAGCATGGCCAGGCTGGCGGCGATGGCTACGCGCTGTTTCTGGCCCCCGGAGAGCTGCGCGGGCATGCGCGAGCGATGGGGCGCCATGTCCACCACCTGGAGGGCCCAGGCCACGCGCTCGGCGATCTCTCGGGGATCTACACCCAGGTTCTGAGGCCCAAAGGCCACCTCATCTTCGACGGTGCTGCTAAAGAGCTGGCTCTCCGGATCCTGGTAGACGATGCCTACGTGGACCGCCAGCTCCGCCACGGGCACGCGACGCGTATCGTGCCCCAATACCCGCACCGAGCCGCGGATGACGCCCCCGGTGGATCGCGGCACGATGCCATTCATGGCCATGCAGAGTGTCGACTTGCCCACCCCCGTGGGACCCATGATGGCCAAGAACTCGCCTCGCTCGATGGTTAGGTCGATGCCCCGCAACACGGGGATGGGATCGCCATCCGGCGACAGGGGAGGATAGGCATAGTGCAGCCGCTCGATCTCAACGACAGCCATACGCGCTTGCCGGGTGAACAGTGAACGAGGCTATTACTCCTCGCGCCATGTCTCTCCACGCCCCAACCGTGTTACAGGGGGGTAGGCCTTGCGCACGGCATAGTAAAGGGGGATGCCCACCAGCCCACCCACGACGTTTTGCAGCAGGTTAAAAGGCGCCTCCACCAGCGCCGGGCCCCAGCCCGTCAACACAAAACCCTCTCCCAGCAAGTACATGCCCACCATAGCCACCGTGCCCGCCAGCCAAGCCAGGAGCAGTGTGGCCGGCCTGGCGTTCCGCGCCAAAAGGCCTGCCAACAAGCCCTGCAAGCCATGGGCCAGGAGGGTCAGCGGCGCAAATTGGGCATACCCACCCAAAACGTCGGCCAGGGCCGCACCCAGGCCCCCCGCCACCAACCCCACCCAGGGGCCAAAGGTTGCGGCGGCGAAATAGACGGCCACGTCGGAAAAGTTGATATACCCTTGCGTGGCCGGGACGGGCACGCGGATCAAGAGGGTGAACACTGTGGTCACGGCGATCATCATCGCCGCGATAGCGATCATCATGGCTCCTGGTTTTTTCATCTTGCCATCCTATCGGTGCGTGGAATGCGCGGGCCTGTAGCGCAGGCATCCTGCCTGCGGCGCGGAATACGCGGGCAAGATGCCCGCGGTACATGCCGCGCACCCGTACCGCGGGCATCTTGCCCGCGGCCTGTCTACGCGGCACGATCAGGCTTCGGCGTCTTTGGCCTGATCCCAGAGAGCATCCATCTGTTCCAGCGTCATCTCTTCCAGCTTGAGCCCGCGCTCGTGGGCATAGCGCTCGATGGACTCAAAGCGCCGCGTAAAGCGCGCGTTGGCCTGGCGCAAGGCGCTTTCCGCATCGATGTCATACCAGCGCGCCAGGTTGGCCAGGCTAAAGAGGAGATCGCCGAACTCGGCAGCGCGCGCGTCGGCATCGGGGGCGCTGACGACCTCGCCGGCTTCTTCGGCCACCTTGTCCAGGACCGGCTCAGCGTTCGGCCAGTCAAAGCCCACGCGCGCGGCGCGCCGCTGGAGCTCCATGGCTCGGGAGAGCGCCGGTAGAGTGGTGGTCACGCCGGCCAGCATGGAGCGGAAGGTGTCGCCGGCATCCTGGCGGCCCCGCTCCTCGCGCTTGATCTGTTCCCAGTTGCGCAACACCTCGTCGGCGTTTTGCACAGTGGCCTGGCCAAAGACGTGGGGGTGGCGGCGGATGAGCTTTTCGATGATCGTGGCTGTCGTATCGGCCAGGCGAAAGTCGCCGTCCTCCGTGGCGATCTGGGCGTGCAGAAAGATTTGCAAGAGGAGGTCGCCCAGTTCCTCCTCCAGTTTCTGCATATTGTCCTCGTCCAGGGCGCCCAGCACCTCGTAGGTCTCTTCCAACAGGTGGGTGCGCAACGTCTGGTGGGTCTGCTCACGGTCCCACGGGCAGCCGCCGGGGGCGCGCAGGCGAGCCACTACGTCGCCAAAGGTGGCCAGGGAGCCGGGCCGCGCCAGGGGCGGGATATAGACGCTGGACAAGTGGTCCAGGTCGTCGCTGCGGTCCAGGGCGTAGAGGGGCAGGTCGCGCACCTCCTGGGCCGGCGTCCCCGCGCCGCGCACCAAGCGGACGGGATGCTCCTCGTGATAGAGATTGAGCAACGTCATCTTGACCTCGGAGGCCAGGTGCCGGTTGTAGACCTGCACCACCAAGGCCGCCACGTCGGGATCCAGGTTGGGATGGTGTTTGCGCGCTAGGATCGTAGCGTCGCAAATCTGCAGGCCATCGAAAGGGTCCACACCCAACGCCGTCGTGACCGGCTCCAGGAAACTGACCCCCGCCACGATGCGCAGGGGCAGCTCGGCCTCGCGCGCCAATGCGCTGATCTTGAGCGTCGTCGTCTCGCCCATCAGCGGGTGGCCGGGCACGGCGAACACCACCCCTTCGGGCCTCTGGCCCAGCTCCAGCACCCGGCGCGCGATCTCTTCGTAGACCTGCTCGAACGTGTCGAGATGCTCGTATTGCTCGTCGAACGAATGATAGACTGGCCCCGAGGGCAGGAACGGTACGGTGGGGTGCTGGTTGGTGCGCAGATAGACCTCGCGCGCCCCCGAGAGCACCTGCCAAGCTTCCAGGGTCAGTTGCTCACGGGCGCCGGGGCCGAGGCCGACGATGACGATGCCAGGGGCCATGGTCCTCCTTCAACGATTGCTGGCTTGATTATAGCCCATCGTGAGGGACGGACCAAAGGCCCCTGGCACAGCCCAAATAACGGTACCTCGACGGAGGCTACCGGATCTCACGCAACGGGGCAAAACTCACTGCACCACGGTCTCCGAGTACTGGCCC
>CAYQDH010000175.1:0-9933 GCA_964416075.1 uncultured Anaerolineales bacterium
GGCGGTGTGCTATGCGCTTGTGGCACGATAGGCTTCCCCATATTCCCTCCTAGTTGGAGCCTCCGAGAACGGTGGTATTCGAACGCATCCCTCTACGGATCGTCGCGCCATAGAGGGGCAAGACCGGCAACAGGATCAGCGCTGAGGCAGTTAACGCCGCACGAATCGAAGCACTGCCGACAGCGCCCACCAGCGGTCCTCCAATGATCTGTCCAATGGCATCGACCTGGCTGCCCACAGAGAACATCGTCGCCCGCACCTGGGGATCGTCCACATACAGATTGAGCCATGCATTGTACAGCGGATCGATCACACTACGAAGCGTGTCCACCACCCAATAAAGGCTCAACGCTACCCAGAAGTGGCGCGTAAGGGCGAACCCCGCCAATGCTGCGGCGATGCCTGCCGCATCCCACAGCAGCGCATAGCCCACGGCGGGCGCGTGATTGGTATTCACACGCCGACGCACCAACTCTGTGGCCAGCAGGCTGGCCACAATGGCCACGGCCCGGATCGCGCCGAACCACACCACAGGCTGGACGATCCCCGTCCAAGGGGACTGGTAGTTCTGCAGCACGTGTACCGTCCAGAGGCGGTCTACCCCCTCGCTATACAGGCCGTAGAATAGCCCAATGGCTAACAAAAGCAGGAGGATGGGTTGGCGCCGCGCAAGCTCGCGTGCATCACCAACCGTCCGGAGCATCATTTGCCATGTCTGCCGCTCCTCCTGTGGAGTCGGCCTGAAACCAGCTTCAGTCATGGTCAAGGCCAAGAAACCTGCCAGCAAGATCATGCAGACACCACCCAGGACGATGGGCAGCGACAGGCTCCAACTCCCCAGCCCTACGCTCAGCGGGATGGCTAGCAGCGCGCCTACTTGGCCTGCCTGGGCTCCACGCAGATACGCTTTTGCGGCGTGCTCTGGTCCCACCTCATCTGCGATCCAGGCTTGCGTCGCGCCGCTGGTGAACGTGTAGCCCAGGCCCCACAGCACTTGCGCCGCGGCGACGGCCACGAAAAGCGGCCATGAGCCCTCAAGGACGAAACCCAGCCCGATCAGCACATAGCCGATAACCACCGAGAGGCGCCGACTCTTGACATCCGCTAGCACTCCCGTAGGTATCTCGAACAGGAATACTGTCCCCTCCAAGACCGTGCCCACCAATACGAGCTGCAAGGGAGTGAGCTTGACCACAGTGACATGATATAAGAGGTTAGTCGTGAAAACAAGTGAAAAGAACAGGGAAGAGAGCCCTTGCAGAGTAACGTATATCGCGAATGGATTCGGCCTTTTTCTCATGGGCCTCACTTGCTATATGGGTCCCGCCCCGCGGCGACTCGGCGGAGACACGCTACGTGTACCAAAATCGGTGATGGCCAATCTACACCCCACCCTCCGTTCCTGCGGAGTGTGCTCTGATTCATGATTATACACATTGAACCTTGGATAACCAGGCATGTCGGTTCAAAACTGTATGTTTGTTTTTTGAACAGAATTGCATAGCATGAATAGCCTGTCATAGAGAACCCTTTCAACATTCATATACTTTTCATGCAACAGCCCTACAATTATGGCGTACGTTCGGGTACGCACGTGGTTCGGCTACAAGCGTGGTTGGAGTGCGAATCAGATCTAGTAAGAACCTTGCTGGGATACGAACGGGGTCAAGTTGGAGGGAGGTTGGGCGTGCTGAGCGGGCAGAGCATACTCTGTTTCGCCCCTGATCCATGGAGTGATCTCTGGCGCAACCGGCACCAGATAATGAGCTTGTTAGCGGAGCAGAATCGGGTGCTGTATATCGAGCCGCGTCCTTACCTGCGTGCCGTGGTTGGGGGCACCATGAGTGGGCGTATTCCCTTGTCCCAGTGGGTATCGCCGCGTGTGGCCCACATCAGCCAGGGATTGCATGTCTATCGCCCCCCACTTTATGCTCCCCTCAGCGGCAAAGAGCCCCTGGCTCGAATGACGCGGACGATGCGTCAGAATTCGCTGCGTCGTGCCATGCGCCAGCTCAAGATGGAAACACCCATTCTCTGGCTCTATCGACCCGACATGGCTGATCTGCCAGGCCAATGTGGAGAACGCCTGGTTATCTATCACATCGTGGACGAGTACCTGGGCTACGCCGACCTCGAACCGTCTCGTGTCGAGCAAGTTAGAGCACGGGAGCGGCGACTGATCGAACGGGCCGACCTGGTGCTCGTAACGTCGCGGACCCTGCTGGAGAGCAAGGGCGGTATTAACCCCAATACACACTGGGTCCCGAACGCCGTGGATTACGCTCGTTTCGCAGCGGCCTGCGACCCGGATGCCATGCGTAGCTCTGAGCCCGCCGACCTTGCAGATCTATCACATCCGCGCATCGGCTATGTGGGCGCCTTGAATGACAAGATCGATTATTCCCTCTTGGTGCAGGTGGCGGACGCTTATCCCAGCGTGCCGCTCGTTTTGGTGGGGCCGGTCCGCGCGACTACCAGGACAGGCCTTGGCGGCTTGGAAGCCCTGCACAGCCGGCCCAATGTACGGTTCGTGGATCAGGTAGCTGTGGATCGGGTACCGAACTATGTGGCGGCGTGTGATGTGGGCCTCTTGCCTTACTGCTGCAATGCCTGGACGGCCAATATACACCCGCTCAAGATGTACGAATACCTGGCCTGCGGTCTGGCGGTGGTCTCCACCGATATCCCAGGCGTCCGAGATGAGGCTGACCTTATCCACATTGCTGGTGATGAGCAGAGCTTTATCACAGCGACCGCTCAGGCTCTCGGTGAGAATGGTCCCGGTCTCAAGCAACAGCGGCGGGTACGCGCCTCGCACAACACATGGCGACAACGCGTAGAGCGGATCTCGGCCCTGATCGAGGCGACCCTGGAGGCAAGAGGCGCATCATGACAGGCTTGGCTACGCACCACCCCAACGAAAATGCCCAGGCTCTAGCGGCAAAAGAGGAGTATGAATGCAATCGGCAAGTGATTTTCTGGTCTACTTTAATATCATCTTCAAACGTCTGTGGCTGATCATCCTCCTTTTCGTGGTCACGGTGGGCACGATCCTGGCCATCTCCTACACGGCCAAGCCCGTCTATCGATCCACCGTTCGCCTTCAGGTGCTCGCCACAGATAGCTCGGACGTCTCTCTCTTTTCCACCTCGCGAGGCGCCATCCCGGTGGACGAGATTCAGCAGGCCCAGAACGACTTTATTCGCTCCCTCAAGAGCGGATTTGTGGCATGGAGGACGATTGCCGCCCTCAATCTGGAGATCAGCGCTTCGGACTTGCTCGACGGACTCAGCACCGCCGTGGAGGGCGAGTTCATCATCGTCACGGTGCAATCCGATGACCCGGGCCGCGCAGAAGCCATCGCCACAAACCAGGTGAACAATGCGCTAGAGTATTTCCGCAGCGTGCGGGCCACCCCATCACGCGTGCTGTTGGAGTTCGTTTCCGAGCTCTTGGCCACTGAACAACAGAAAATGGTGGGTGCCGAGACAGCGCTGCTGGAATTCAAGCAGGCGCATAGCCTGGATTCGATCAAGCAAGAGACCGCAGCGCTGCAAGACTTGATACGAAAGTTGCTGACCGATCGCGATATGGCCCGCATCGAGCAGGATCGCGCCGCCATCTATGCCCAGATCTATCGAGATGAAGAAACCAAGGCGTTGGAGAAGGAGAAAGAAATCGAGGCCATGGAGGCCACGGAAGGCGGTTCGGCGCCCCTGACCAAGCAGTTCTACCACGATGTGGCCATGCAACACCAGGGTAGAGCTATCAACTATGAGGCTCAGCGCGACGGCTATGCGCGCAGCCTGGCCATCTATGACGAGATGATCGAGGAGCGCACCGCGGAACTGAATGGGCTTCTGAAATTGTACGCCGAGAACAACGCCCTGGAGCGCGAGTTTTCGCGGGCCACCAGCAACTATGGCTTCTTGCGTGACAAGCAGAACGAGGCGCGTCTCAAGCAGCTACAGGCAGAACGCCTGGGATACATCCAAATCAGCGAGCCGGCCCGCAAGCCCGATGCTCCCGTGGCATCAAAGACCCTACAACTTGCTGCGGTAGGTGGCGCCATAAGCATCTTGGTGGGCTTTTTGCTGGCTTTTCTGATCGAGTTCCTTGGCTCGCTACGCCAAGCTGCGCGAGAGCACCAACAGCGTGAGCAACAACTGAGGCAGCAGCGCATAGCTCAGAACCCTGGACCAGGATGATGTTATGGCCAGGCTCGCCAAGCAGCAGCGACGGCGTATCTTGTACATCGATCTCGCACCCACCGTGGGCGGCTCGATCATCAGTCTGTACGAGTTGCTAAGGGGGTTGGACCGCGAACGCTTTGACCCGTTCGTGCTCTTGGGCGCCCACCATGCTTACGCGGCCAAATTCAGCGAGTTGGGGCTGTCGGTGATAGCCTTGGACCAGGGCAATGCGGCAGCGCCCGACCCCACCTCCCAGGCATGGTCCGGTGCGCGTCGCAGCCGCCTGGCTACCTTGCTCAAGCGCGGTACGGCGGGGGCCGACTTGGTCCATGCGGTAGGGTTTGGCCTTCGCATATGGCCTGGCCTGCGTCGCCAGGCTCGCCAGGTTGCACAGATCATCCGCGTGGTCAACCCAGAGATGGTGCACCTGAACGATGCGGTGTGCGTCAGTCGGGTAGGAATCCTGGCGGCACGCTCCGCCGGAGTACCCGCCATCTGCCATCTGCGTTCTATGGATTCGCGCAATTATTACGACCGCTGGCTATCGCATTCGCTGTGTGGCTACATCTGCATCTCACAAGCGGTGAACGAGCACCAGCTTCGCTTGGGCGGGCGGGTGGCGCCGAGCTGGGTGATCCATAACGGCCTCGACGTAGCCGAGTTCGACAGTGCCGCTAGCGGAGAGGATGTGCGCCCATCATTGACCCTGTCACCCCAGGACATTGTAGTCGCCTGTGTGGGTCGCCTGGTCTCATGGAAGGGCCAGCATGTGTTCCTTCGTGCCCTGGCAGATTTGGCGCCCCGCTATCCCCGCCTGCGTGGCCTGGTCGTCGGAGCCCCAGAGGCAAATAGCCAGGGTTATGCGGACGAGCTATACAGCCAGACACGAGAACTCGGCCTGGAAGGCGTTGTGAGCTTTACTGGGTTTCGCCAGGATATCCCTCGCCTGCTCAAGAGCGCCGATATCCTGGTGCACGCCTCTATCCAACCCGAGCCGTTTGGGCGTGTGCTCATCGAGGGGATGGCCGCCGGCATTGCGGTCATTGGTACTGCATCAGGCGCTGTGCCCGAGATCATCGAGGATGGCGTGACGGGACTGCTCATACGGCCGGACGATCCGGCGTCCATGGCGCAGGCCATCGCGTCGATCATAGATCACCCCGCACGTGCCGCCGCGATTCGCGCCGCTGGCCGGCGCGCGGTTGAGGAGCGCTTCTCTATCCGCCAGTACGTACACGCCGTCGAGACGGTGTACGAGAAAGTGTTGCCCTGATGGCATCAACCGAGAGCACCTCCAATTCCTTAGCGCAGACAAGATGGCACAGGATCCTGGCCGTGGCCGGGACTGTGCTATTGGCCGCACTGGCTATCGTACTGGGTTTGGCCATGGGCAAGAAGATGACCGGCGAAGAGTGGACCATCCTCCTCACGGCCGCTGGCTTTGGCGTCTATGTGGCGGTGGCGGTCATCGATATACGTCATGCTTTCCTGTTCTGGCTCGTTACGGCGCCCTTTGCCCGTTTTATCCACCTCGAAATCGAGTTGGGCCGTCGCATCCCCAACCTGACGCTAAATCGCCTCATGGTGGGGATCTTGCTGGTCTTGTTTTTAGCGCAGGTCACCATCCACCGCCGCAGGCTGGCGCGCTTCCACTGGGCTGATCTCTATCTGGTGGTCTTCCTGGGAGCCTCTTTCCTATCACTCTCGATATCTGTCGTCGATTTCGCCAAAGGCTTCAAGGCTGTTCTCGATCTACTCGTCGTTCCTGCGTTGGTCTATTTCCTGGCCAAGAACCTCACGACCAACCGTAATGAGCTGAAAAGTGTGTTGGTCGCGATGATGATTGTGGGTCTTTACCTATCGTTGTTAGCGACACGGGAACAGCTAACGGGTAAAGTCTGGTTCTACCCGGAGGATCGCAGCGTCGAGTACTCGGCCAATGTGCGGCGTGTCGTAGGCCTTCTAGGTAACCCCGCGTTTATCTCAATGATCATCAACATGGCTTTCCCCTGGGTGTTTTACCTTTTCTTGACGCGCGGCAAGCACCCGGTCTTGCGAGCTACGGTCATCCTGGCGCTCTTTGCGGGGATCTACTTTTGCATGAATCGTTCGGGATGGGCTGCCCTGGTCGTAACATTGCTGGCAATGGCTGTACTGGTCCCGGAATCCCGTCGTTTCTTCGTTATGGTACTCGTTGTCATCGGTGTCGTGGCGGTTATTTATGGCGCGCTGATCCTGGCCAGCCCTGTTGTGCAAGAGCGCCTTACCGCCGAGGGACCTATCGAGTACCGCATGCAAACATGGGATGTTGCATGGAGGATGATCAAAGATCATCCCGCTTTCGGTGTGGGCTGGGAAAGCTTTTCTCACTACTATTCGCGTTACGACGTGTGGGACATCTATCTGATTGCCACGCCAACGCCACACAATACCTTTTTGTGGGTTACGCTCATGGGAGGTCTTGTGGCGCTCGTGCCGTTTGTCCTCCTCCTGGCCGCCTTGGTGAGCACTGGCTTGTCTGTATATCTGCGGGCTGCGGTATCCGGCGATCCTTACAAGCAGCGCAGCCTGGCGGGGACCTACCTGGCCTGCCTGGCGGGAGTGCTGGTACCCGCGGTGACCACTGATATCCTATCAGGCGCTTACAACAACATCATCATGTTTCTCTTCATCGGCGCCTTCCTGGGGACGATCTCTCGCGAGCGGGTTGTAGAGGTGAGTAGGCCTGTGACGTCGATCGGCATTCAGCTCGGGTCACCCGAACGAGCCTAAGAGACTGTAGGAGACAGCCATGCGGGTCGTTTTGCTGGGGCAATATCCCTTGGTAGGAACGCCGAGCTTCGGCGGTGTCGAAGTAGCCATTGTCAACGCCCAGCGGGAGCTGCGCCAGTTTACGGATATGGAGCTGCACATTGTCACCTGTCGCCCGGAAATTGGCCAGGTGCGGGTGGTCCATGATGACCGGCTCACTGTGACCTATCTGCCTCGGCAGCGGTTTGGCCGGATCACGTGGCACTATCAGGATTTGCACGCTCTCTTGCCGGTGCTACGCGATCTCAAGCCCGACCTGATCCATGCTCACGGATCCGGCTTCTATGCTGGGGCTGCACTGGCCAGTGGCTATCCGACCGTCATCACAGTGCACGGCATCCTCTCACAAGAGGCGCGCCTGCTCACAGGGTGGCGCAGCCGCCTGAGAGGGTTTCTCGATGCTACTTACGAGAACCAGGTGATCCGGCGCGCCAGGCATCTTATCGTTATCACGCCCTATGTCGAGCAGATTTTTGGCCGTCGCTTCGAGGGCCAAGCCTATTGGGTGGAGAACCCTTGTAACAACCTCTTTTTCGATGTCGCTCGGCATCCTATCCCGGGACGACTCTTTTTCTCGGGGTATGTATGCGTTCGCAAGGGCGTGCTGCCCCTACTCAAGACATTGCCCTTGTTGCGGGCGAGCCATCCCAACGTACACCTGCGGATCGCGGGGTACACCAACATCGAGGCCGACTATTACCGCGCGTGCGCTGATTACGTGCGTGATGAGGGCCTGGAGCAGAGCGTGACCTTTCTGGGGCAGCTGACCCAGGAACAAATCTTGGAAGAGTATGCCACCTGTGCGGCTCTGGTGCTGCCTTCCTTTCAGGAGACTGCGCCTGTCGTCATCGAGGAGGCCATGGCCGCAGCGACGCCGATCGTGACCACGCGCGCGGGCGGCGTACCCTGGATGATCGAGCATGGCGTGACCGGCCTCACCCTCCCGGTGCCCGACAGCCCGGGCGGCGATCCCCAGGCCCTGGCGGAGATGATCACCGTCATCTTAAATGATCCGGTGGCCGCAGAAGCCATGGGTCGGTGCGCCAGGATCGAGGCGGAAGGGCGTTTCCGACCGCACATCGTAGCACGCCGCACCTATGAAGTCTACAAGAAGGTGCTGGCAACCAGCATGACAGAGAGTTCCAGCCCGGAGGAGTATCGTGGTAGATAGGTTGCTGATCGAATACAATGGGCAAGAGATCGATGTACTGGCGCTGATGCGCCACATCATGGACCACGAGGTCTCGGCGCGCTACTCCCCCTGGTTCTTTTCCTATTACAAAGACCTAGCTGGCAAGGACTATATGGCCCGCTACCTGCGCTTCCTGAGAAAGCTGGTTGGTCTACGTACCGGTGGAGTCAAGGGGCTGCGGGTGCTGGACGCAGGGTGCGGCTTTGGCATCATGAGCACCCTGATGGCGCTCCTGGGAGCCCAAGAAGTGCATGGGCTGGATTGCCATCGCGGCATGATTGAGACGTTTCGCCTATACCTAGATATTCTCCCTTACCAGTTGCCCTTACATCCCTATCTTGGTGATGTCGCCGCTATGCCCTATGGCGATGGCTATTTCGATCTATTGATCTCCAATGAATCGATCTCACACTATCGCGATATCGAGGCCTTTTTGGCCGAAGCCTATCGCGTGCTTCGTCCGGGGGGCACGCTAATCATCTCCGACAGCAACAACGGTATGAACCCTCGAGTCGTCCGGATGGCCCGGGAGATATGGAAGGCGTTCGAACAGGGCCCGGCCGCCACCGATATCCACGGGCACCATGTGGGCAAGCCCTTTGTGGAGCAACGCGCCACCCTTATCGGACACGATTTCCCCACACTCTCTTCTGATGAGGTACTCGATCTGGCTACGCATACAGCAGGACTGTGGGGAGAGGGCCTGCAGCAAGCCGTGAGCGGCTATGTCCGAACCGGGCAGTTGCCGCCATACATCTACCACGAGGGCTCGCCGGCGCTGGACCCAGTACAAGGATTCTACATCGAACGCCTGGTGCATCCCTGCCAGTTGACGGAGCAGTTGAAGCAACTAGGCTTCCAAGCCCGAGCTTTAGCCTACCTGGGTGGCGCCCGCGGCGGTTTCTTGGCCGCTCTCAACGATCTATCCACATGGCTGCCGCAGGGCATGATCTTGCCGCACGCACAATCGTTCCGAGTGCTCGCGCACAAGCCTAGCGGCGACGCCAATAATCAGCCCCCAAGCGAGAGGGCGGGGACATGACACTGCGCCTGGCGGTAGTGACCTTTTACCCCGAAGATAGCCGTGTGGTGCCCGGGGGCATTCGCATGGTAGCCTACAACCTGGTCCAGGCCTTGCAGGTCTATCCCGACCTGGAGATCCATGTTGTGCATTGTCACTCGGACGTGGCTCAGGACCATGTGGCACAGGATGGCCGAGCGATGCTTCATTTCCTAGCCCTGCCGAGGCAGCGCCTGGTGCCCAACCTAATAACCGGTGTGCAGCGCGTGTACAAGTTGTTGCGCGCCATCAACCCCGATCTCGTGCACGCTCACGCGGGACACTTTGCCTATGCGGGCGTCGCCGCGGGTTACCCCACGGTTTACACCATTCATGGCGTCTTGCCTCTGGAGCGCCAGGTCTACTCCGGCTCGCTTTTTGACCGCCTTCGTTACGGGCTCCTCTCCTGGTACGAATCGCGCGCCCTACCACGCGTTCAGCATCTGGTGGCTATCAGCCCTCATGTACTGGAGGCGTATGCGCATGCCACAAATCGTCCCTGGAGTCGCATCGACAATCCGGTGCCCGATGCATTCTTTAGTTTGGGCGATGCAGCCGAGCCCGGGCGCATACTCTTTGTGGGCTCTATCACCGAGATCAAGGATCTGCGGACACTGCTTGGGGCGGTCGAGCGCGTGCGCACCGGGCAGGCTCACGTTTCCCTGCGGGTGGCTGGG
>CAYQDH010000176.1:0-2397 GCA_964416075.1 uncultured Anaerolineales bacterium
GCGACAGGTGAGGCAATATGGTCTCCAACTCCTCGGGCGAGTACTTGCGCACGATCAGGCACTTGCCGCGCGCTTGCACGCGCTCCATCACCGGCAACACGCGCTCCAGGGGCGGGCTGGCCTCCCCATCGTGCACGATCTGCACCCCGCGCACCTCGTCCATGGTCAGCAGCTCGTCCACCAGGTGGATCTCCCCGGCGTGGACATGCACCCAGAACAGATCCACCTCGCGCGCCAGTTGCTGGTCCAACGGCTTGAAGAACTCGCGGTAGGTGCGCGGGGAGATGACCGTGCAGAAATCCTCTTGAAAGGCGGCCCCGCGTCCCGGCGTCCAGATGCTCCATTGGGTGACTGTGCCGCCGTCGTAAAGCGGGACGATCTGGTGCATGGCGCGGGCGTAGGTTACCCAGGCTTCCGCCGCCATCTCCGCCAGCTGGCGCACCTCGCCGGGGTAGAGATAGATGTCCTCGGCCAATTGGGTGATGCCGCGCAGCGCCGCGCAGATATCGCTCGGCCCCTCCAACAGGCCCACCGTCACGGCGTAGCGCCCGCCGCTCCGCGCCACCAACTGGCGCGCCAGGCCCAATGCGCGCTGCACCCAATCGTTGCCCAGGTCGAAGCGAATATGCTCTGCCTCTGACCAGTGGTGGATGATCGGCTCCGAGGTGAGCATGCTGGCTGTCACCTGCACGGGCGCGCCGAACGTTGCCCCGGCAAAGTGCACCCCTCCTCCTGCCACGATCGAAGGCGCCATGTCGTCCGGCATGTCGGCCCGCGCGGCAAGGCCCTTCTCTGTCTGTTCCAGCAGGCCCTCGTTCTGCGCCGGATCGTAGAAGGCCAGGTTGCGGGCCAGCACGGTGTTGGGGCCGATCTCCCGGCTGCCGCTGATATCCGAGGCAAAGGCGGCCATGCGGTGAATGAGAACCGGCGGCCGGTCCTCCACCCGCCCCTCCCAAAACGCGCGCCAGCGCGCCAGCGATTGCTCCCAACCCGCTTTCAGAAACATGATTCTCCTCCCCCAGGGTATGATTCGTGGTGGCACGCCCAAGCGCCGACCCGCCTCACGGCGGTACTACAAACGACCTCGTTCGATGTTGCGCCGCCAAGCGCGGACCCGCCTAACGGCGGTACTACAAACGACCTCCTTCGTTGGCCGGACCGCTGCAGACAAGAAAAAGCGCACAAGCTTGGTGTCTTGTGCGCTCGTATTGTACTCGTTACGAACATGGGGCGGCAAGCGCCGTCACAACTTGAGCCCGGACATCACCACGCCCTGCACAAAGTAGCGCTGGGCAAAGATGAAGACAAGCAGCACGGGAATGGTGGTCACCGAGGCTGCGGCCATCAGCAGATGGTCCTTGGGGTCGGTGCTCTCCATCGGCAGGGTCTGGAAGTAGCGCAAACCCACGGCTGCGGTAAACAACTCTCTCTTGTTCAGGTAGATATAGGGGGTGAAGAACTCGTTCCAGTGGCCCAGGAAGGACAAGATGCCCAGGGTGGTCAGGGCCGGTTTCATCAGGGGCACGATGACTTGAGCAAGGATGCGCAACGGGCTGGCTCCGTCGATATGCGCGGCCTCGTCCAGGTCGCGCGGGATGCTCATGATGAACTGCCTAAGCAAAAAGATCGTAAATGCGCCGCCGCCCAGCCACGACCCGATCGTCAACGGCACGTACGTGTTGATCAACTTGAGCTTGAAGAACAGCAGGTACTGGGGGATCAGCGTGACCCACGAGGGAATCATCATCGTCGCGAGCATGACCACGAACCAAATGTTCTTGCCCCAGAAGTTAAAGCGGGAAAAGGCGTAGGCTGCCATCGTCCCCGTGATTAGAGCCCCCGGGATGGAGATGACGATGATGATCAGGGTATTGAGCATCCAGCGGGCAAAGGGCACATAGGTGAACACCTGCACATAGTTGGTCCACTGGGGAATCTCGGGCAACAGGTGTGGATAGAAGGAGCGCAGCTCTTGCCAGGTCTGTAAAGAACTGGATATGGTCCAGTACAACGGAAAGGAGAAGAAGAGGCCAAAGGCGGTCATGAACAGGTAGGTGAAGAATCGCCCGATCCCGCGGCGCCGGCGAAAGGCGGCTCTGGTACTGGCGATCTCCTGTGTGGTCAAGACATGGGTTGTGGTGGCCATCTTTGCTCCTTAGGCTCCGTAGTAAAAGACCCACTTGGCGGACAGCCGCTGTTGCGCGATCGTCAGGGCGATAATCACGACTGCAAAGAACCAGGCCAGCGCCGAGGCATAACCCATGTTCCAGTAGTCGAAAGCGTGCTTGTAGATGTGCAATCCAAAGAACCAGGTGGCATAGGCCGGGCCGCCCTCGGTGGCGACGAAGGCGCCCTGGAAGGATTGCAGCGCGCCGATGATGGCCAGCACCAGGTTGA
>CAYQDH010000176.1:2407-9890 GCA_964416075.1 uncultured Anaerolineales bacterium
GGCGAGAGCAGCGGGATAGTGATGTTCCGGATACGTTGCCAAGGACCTGCGCCATCGATGGCTGCGGCGTCGTACATCTCCTCGGGGATGCCCTGCAACCCCGCCAGGAAGATGATCATGCGCGTCCCGCCGATGCCGCCCCATAATCCCACCATGACCAGGGAGGGAAGAGCCCAGCGCCGATCGGCGAACCATGCGGGCGCAGGAAGCCCTATGTTCCTGAGCGCTGTGTTGACGATACCCCAGTCGGGGTTGAGCAGCCACATCCACAGCACCACAGCCGACACCAGGGGCACCAGGGAGGGCATGAAAAAGAGCGTGCGGTAGATAACGGTACCCTTGACTTTCATATTCAGCAGGATGGCCAGAATCATCGAGCCCAGTACGCCCAGCGGTACGCTCAGTGCGGTGAAATAGAGCGTGCGCGCCAGGGAGGTATAGAACAGGTTATCATCGGTAAACATTTTGACATAATTGCCGAAACCGAGCCACTTGGCGGGACTCAGAACGTCGTACTGGGTGAAACTGAAATAAAGCGAAGCAAGGGCAGGGCCCAGGAAAAGACCAAAGAAGCCGATGAGCCAGGGCGCCAGGAACAGGTAGCCATACTTGTTCTCGCGTATCACGGAGGGCGATAGGCGGCGCCTGGCTTGTGTGCCGACAGCGCGGGCGGTGGTTGTAGATTCCATCGCATTCTCCCTGTAACAACTAGGATCGGCCGACGTGTGAAGGGGGGATGGCGAGGCCGCCGTTTTGGGGCCTCGCCATCCGACAAGTGTTACTCGGAACTTAGGCCGGCGGTGTATCCAATACCTTCTGGACTTCCACGGCCATTTCCTCGATCCCTTGCTCAAAGGGCATCGGTTGGATCGGGTCCATCAGCTTGGTGCCGTTCTGGGCGATGGCGTCGGTGAACTCGCGCCCGCGGGAGTTGGCCGGGGCATTGATCACCATACCGTTCATCAGGTTGTTCTCAAAGTTCTTGTAGAGCGGCTTCTGGACCCTGAGCAAGGGCAGAACATCCGGGCGCACGAGCGCCGTGTTGCCGCCGAACATGTTGAAGCCCAGGCAACCGTCCTTGCTGCTGAGTTCTTTGGCGAACTCGTAGGCGATAGCGGGCAACTTGGAGGTTTTGTGAATCTGCCAGGCGCCGCCGCGGATCTGCGCCGGGACCTTGCCGTCGTCGCGCTTGGGGAACAGGATCACGTTGACCTTAGCCTTGGTGTTGTCCTTGATAGCGTTCTGGGCGTTGACGGCATTGAGGGAACCGCCATGGTACATGGCCAAGCGCCCTTCCGCCAAAGCCGTCTCATTCGACACATTCTGGCCCAGGGCGCCAGGCAGCGGGGCCAGCTTCTTTTCCACCACGAGCTCGTAGCACAGCTTCAGACCCTTGAGCGCTTTATCATCATCCTGGAAGGTGCACTTGGTGCCTTCCGGGTTGATCAGGTCGCCGCCGAACCAGCGCGCCATGACCGTAAAGCCACCCTCGCCGCCGTACCAGGCCCATCCGTAGCGATCGACCTTGTCGCCCGAGGCGATGCGGGTCTTTTCGATCCACTCCTGGATCTGTTCCCAGGTGGTGGAGTAGGTGGTCGCGTCAGGCATGGGATCGATACCGATCTCCTTCAGCGCCAGCTCGTTCACCACGATGCAGTCGGGGCCGCTCCAGCCCCAGCTTGGCACGCCCCAGATGCCGCCCTTGTACTTGCTCATGTTCATGAACTGGTCGTACCACTGGCTGAGGTCCGTATTGTCGGCCGCGATCAGGTCATCGATGGGCATGATGATGTTCTTGTCGGCGGCGCGCCAGAAGTGAAAGTGCGAGGGGTCGAACTGCACAACGTCGCCCAGGTCACCTGCGGCTTCCATGGCGTACCACTTGGCATAGTTGGCCTGCTGGTCGGCCACGCCCATGCGCAACTCGACTTCGACGTTCGGGTACAGGTTCTTAAAGTTGTCCAGGCGATCCTTGTCCCACGGCGGGTTCGCCCGGAAGGTATCCCAGACGATCTTGCCCTTCATCTCGGCCTGCTTCTGGGCCTGGGCGTCGACGACGACGGTCTCCTTGACGACCTTTTCCTTCTCGACGACCTTCTCTTCCGTCACCACGACCGTCTGCTGAACGACCTTTTCCACTTCCTTCTCGACGACGACGGTCTCCTTGATGATCTTGGGCGCACACGCGGCCAGGGTTCCACCCGTGGCCACGGCGAACAGTTTCAGCATGTGACGTCTTGAAACCTTGGTAAGCATTGCCTTCCTTCTCCTTGCGATTGCGTGACATGGGGATAAGATGAACAGCTACACCCGATGCGAACTCTCGATTCCGGCTCGCCTCCTTTCGCCAGGCCACCCAGGCTGGCCGCGGCCCAGCCCGCGTTTTGGCCACGATGCCATACTGGGTGAAGCAAAACAGGCTAGTAATGAAGCTCCAGCGCAGAGTAGGTATAAATATACACAGGTTGTCACTCTTGTCAACCGACCAAGTCCTCGCCTGGAACCCAGTGGGGCGGCCCCCACGGCGCCGGAGGGAAGCCAAGGGCGCTGAGCGCGCCCTTGACTGCTTGTTAGGAGATTAGGGGTGGACGAGCACCCATGTGCCCAGGTTTCCTGGCCCTGAAGCCACGCTCTTGGCGCCCTCGGGTACCACGGGATCCGTCCATTCGTAAAGCCACTTGGCGTCCTCGCGACGCAAATTCACACAGCCGTGGCTCATTGGGGTACCCCAGTTATTGTGCCAATAGGCGCCGTGCAGCGCATAGTTTCCCTGAAAGTACATGACATAGGGCACGTTGGGCAGGTAGTAGCCCGGTCCCGTCATGAGCTGCGACTGGAATTTGCGCACGATGCGGAACTTGCCCAGGATTGTGGGTGTGCGGGCGCGGCCGCTAGAAATCTTGGTCGTGAAAACGACTTTTGTGCCCTCATACGCTGTCAGCTTTTGCTCGCTGAGGTCCACCTCGATCCATTTGTCCTTCAGCGGCAGGGGCAAATACTTGGCGGTGACCCAGTCCGGCGTGGGTGTGGCCGTCGGAGGGGCCGGCGTAAAGGTCGGCGTGATGGTGGGTGTGAGACTGGGCGTCAGCGTACGGGTCGGGCTGGGCCCGGGCGTGATGGTGAAGGTAGGCGTGGCCGAAGGGGTCAGGGTGTGTGTGGGCGAAGGCGTCACCGTTGGGGTGGCCGTGGTCACGCCCAGCACCACCCTCACCTGGCTGGTGCGTTGCGCGTCGCCAGCGACGAAGACGAGGCCCAGTGAGCCAAGCACCACGAATGCCAGCATACCGAACATCGCCAGATGCCGCACGAAACGGCCACGCCCCAGGGGCTCGAAGTGGGCCGGTCCAATGGACCGCGTTGGCGCGGGATGCTCGTCCACACTCGTGAGCGCCCGCTGTACAGGCATTACACTGGCCGCCTGTGACTCGCGGGTATCGGGGATCGTCTCCGGCATCGACTCCGGCTTGGGCAGCGCTGTCGCGGACGGGCTGGCGCCGGCGCCGGTTGTATGCGCAGCGGCTGCGTTCGCAGTCCCTGCGCTCGTAGCGGCTACGCCCGCTGCAACTGCGTCGGCAGCGGTTGCAGCGGCAGCTACCGACGCACCCAGTGCGGCCGGCGCTGCATCGCCGGACTGGATAGCTAACGCCGAGATGTCCTCTGCCTCGGCCCGGGCTTGCTGCTCTGCCGCGCCCATGTCCGGGCCGCCCAGCTCGGAGCTAGAGGCTTCGGGTTCCGTCCCTTCAGCGCCCCTCGCGACCAAGCTTTCCTCGGTAGGGGTGTCCACTTCCCATGGCGGCACAAAAAGCGCGGCGCCATCCGGCTCCTCTGCCACGTCATCCACCTGCTCTGCGAGGTCACTCTCGGATGGCAAGGCTCGTGGCTCATTAAGCGGCGGCGATGCCAGTTCTTGAGTCTCTCCTGCCGCGGGCGCATGGTAGGCTCTCTCTTGCGACCGGCCCTGCTCCAGGCTCTCTAGCGCCGCTGCGGCGCGTTCGCTTGCTGGGTTCCTCGCCAAGACGCGCTTGTAGATGGCCTTCGCCAGGGTGCGGTCCTGGCCAATCGCTGCCAGCCACAGCCATGCGTCTTCCTGATCGTGGTCGATCTCCAGAACTTGCTCCAGGTGGCGTTGCGCTCGCTCATAGCGCCCTTGTCTCGCGGCGCTGATTCCCAGCTGAAGCAGATTCTCTATCTGGTCCCGGGCAGGCCCCGGCTTGATGTCATCCGGTGGTCTATCGCTTGGTACATCAGAGGGCGTCGTCTCCGTCATGTCCTCGCTTCACCAAAGGGAGATGGTGCAGTCGCTAGACTGCAAGTCTATCGATTATAGCATGTGCCAACATGCTCTCCAAAAAAACAGGGGCTGTCCCCGCTGGCCGTACCGGTCATGGCCCCCTCTAGCGTGCGCCCAGCTCGGTCAAGGCTTGCAGCGCCTGGCGATGGATCTCCGGTTCCGGTTCGAGCTCGATGCAGCGTTTCAGGTCAGCGATAGCCAGCTCGGCTTGCCCGAGCTCCCGGTAACTCTGCGCCCGGTAGTAATGGGTCTCCGCATCTTGCTCTTCTAGCGAGAGCGCCTCGTCATAGTCTTGCACAGCTTCGACATGCTGATTCATGGCCTGCCGGATTCTGCCCTGCAGGACCCAAGTGCTGGCGTCTTCCGGCTCCAACGTGATAGCCGACTGCGCTGCCTCTAGGGCAAGGTCGTATTGCTCTAGCTGGAACAGAGCGTAGCCGCGGTTGTGATGCGCTTGCGGGGTATCGGGCTGCAGCTCGATCGCCCGATCGTAGTAAGCCAGAGCGCGCTCCCAGTCATCGCGCTGGTAGTAGATATTGCCCCGGTTCACCGTGGCCGGCATATAGTCAGGTCTCAAGGCCAGCGCCTTGTCATAGTCCTCGGCGGCGCGATTTAGGTCCTCTGTGTCCTCGTAGACCAAGCCGCGTTCATTGTATGCCTCAACCATATTCGGGCGCAGGACAATGGCTCGGTCCAGGTCACCCAAGGCTAGATCGGGTTCCTCGCGCTGGCGGCGCATCACGCCACGCATGTACCATGCTTCGGCAAAGGTGGCGTCTGCCCTGATCGCTCGATCATAGCTGTCGATAGCGCTCTGTACATCGTCGTCATCATAGTAGGCGTTACCCCGGTTGTAGTGGGCTGCCGCCAGGTTCGGGGCGAGCTCGATAGCCTGGTCATAGTCCACGATGCCAAGCTCATAGTCTCCATTGTCGTACGTGGCCAGGCCACGGTTGGCATAGGCGCGCGCATCCTGGAGGTGCACCGCGATAGCCTGGCTATAGTCCGCGATGGCGAGTTCATAGCTGCCCTGTACACAATGCCCATTTCCCCGGTTGATCCACCCTTCGACCAGATTGGGGTCCAGCTCCACAGCCCGACTCAAATCGACAACTGCTTTGTCGATCTGGCCTGCCTGCAGACGCGAGATACCCCGCAACGTGACCAAGGCCGCATATTCAGGCAATGGTTGCTTGGCCAGTGTCTGCGCCAAAAGCTTGTCTAGCGAAGCGATCGTTTGTTCCCACCGCCCATTCTGATAATGCTCCAGGCCCATGGACAGCAAGCTGATCTCCGGCATATCAGTCGCCAAAGAGACGGGGAGAGATAGGATGGTTGGCTCGGCGACAACCAGGGTGCGGAGTTGGCCCTCTGGGTCCGCCTGCGCCAACCTCTGTTCAGGCCGCCCCACCATGGATGCATGGACCAGCACCGAGATGCGGTCGATCTCCACGCTGTAGCGCCCCCATATGACCAGGGCCACCTTGTGGTCGCTGCCCGCGAGCAAGGCATCTTCCTGGCCCTGGGCCTCATCGATGGGGTGCTGCAAGCGCACCACGATGGCCTCATCCTCTGGTAATGCCAAAAGAAGTTGTTCGTGAATGGCTTCCGTCACTCGATACTTTGCCGGTTCCGGCCCGGACAAATCCGCTAGCAATACGGTGTATGGATTTGCGAGAGTAGGCCGCTTCGTCGCCGTGGGGTTTGCTGTCGGCGAGGGTTCGATAGATGTAGGCGTAGGGGTAGCAGTGGACCAAGCGGTCCCTGTGGGCGTTTCGGCGTGCACTCCGATCGGTTGCGCCAGCGCCGGTGGCGCCTTTTGCGCGGCTTGCTCTCCACGGGAGCGCAGCACGGAATAGGCCAAGCTGCCCGCTGCCAGGACCGGCGCGGCGACCAGGCCCGCTAACGCAATGTGCCTCCAACGCGCGAATCGCCACTTTTCGCTGCCCCCCACAACGAGCGGTGGGACCTTACTGAATGCCACGTAGGCTAACAGGAGGCAAACCATGCTGACGCCCAATACCAGCATGATGATCCCCACGATCTCTGGCCCCTGTTGCCACAGCCGGATGAATCCCACCAGTGTGGCTATGAGCGCAGTGACCTGGCCGATCTGCGCAGGCACCTTCGGGATCGCGCGCACTATCCTGTCGATATCCAGGTGGCGTGGCATGGTGGGCTGCCTCCTCTGCCAGTGGCTGCTGACAGTGCCTGGTACCAAGGTCGACAGACACTGTCAGCACGGGTTCACATCGGGGAGCCGTGGCCTTGGTACCGGTCGGGATGCTCCAGATACTCGGTAACGCGTTGGCGCACCGCGTCCACTATGGCCGCAACGGCCTGCCTGCCGAACTCGGCGTTCGCCTGCTGTACGCCGTTGTTGCTCACCCCGATCGGCCTCTGGTTGGGGTCCTGTGGCAGCACGGCAAGATCCTGCATCCCTGGGTCCAGGGCCATTAGCAGCGAGGTCTCCCACTTGCCCGCATGGTCGCCACAGGGCTCGAACTTGTCCCGTACCAGCTCGTAGCCGGACATCGCCCAGGTGATCATCACCGGGCGCTTTTGGGTCTGGTGGAAGATCGCCGCGGCCGCGCGGGCATGGTCGAGGAGAGGATAGTGTCCCGCACCCACGACCAGCACCCTGAATCCGAGATTCTTGATCTCGTGCAAGATGTGCAGCAACAGGCCATGGTAGTTGGCATTCTGTTCGGCCACCGAATGATACATCCGCCCCGCATCGAAATTGGTGGCTGGCAGCCCCATCTTTTCGGCGATCAGGGCGCGGTCCACCGCATTGGCCTCCATCAAGGCCTGCTCTCGTTGCTCGCCGTAATAGAGGGGCGGAAAGACCAATCCGCCGATCTCCCGCGCACACTGTACCAGGAGTGCGTGCTCCTTGAGCGTGTCCAGCCCTACCGGGTTATGCTCCCCGTGCCATTCGATGGTGCCAATGGGCAGGTAGGCTACCGGGCAAGTCTGGCGCCGCGCCACGATCTGCGCGGGTCGTAGACGCTCGTAGCGCACCTCGAGGTCGCTCGTGGTCGAGCCTGTATCCATCTGTCCTCCCTCCTTTGCTGTTTCTGGGCGTGTAGCCGCGGCATCCTGCCGCGCTCCCCGCGCCGCTAACCGTCTCTGGTCATCCGAATTGCGATGTACGGCTTGGCGGGGAGCGCAACCGTAAAGCTGCCCGAG
>CAYQDH010000177.1:0-945 GCA_964416075.1 uncultured Anaerolineales bacterium
CTGTCGCCTATTGCGAGAGCCCGGACGGCGTGCACTGGACAGGCCCCCGCACCTGCCTGGAGCCCGACCCCAACATCGCCTGGGAGAAAGACGATCTGAACCGCCCCCATGTGCTGCGGGTGGGCGACACCTGGTATATGTGGTACACCGGCCAGAACAATGAGAGCCAGCAGAGCCAGATCGGCCTGGCCAACGCTACCAGCATCGATTTTTGCTGAAATGGCTCGCATATGAATGCTATACTCCAAGATGTATTGCCCTAGCAACTCGGATGGTGCGAGGTTTTGCAGATCACGCGAATGGGAGAATGCCTGATGGGAGCCATCCCTCCTGGGACGAGTGTTTCCTTGCTATGGCCTGCCGGTAGCCACGGTCCTGGCATCCAGGTGGTGTGGGACCCGGCTACGATCGCCGACCTGGACCTGGATTCTCTGGCCGACGCTCTCACCCCCCACACCCGCTACCGTGAGACGGTGCGCAACACCCTGCTCGGCCTGTGCTGCGATGGACGTGTGGTCGAGTATCGCCAGGATGTGCTCCAGGATCTGCTGGCTCTGCCGCAGCTCGTGGCAACCTTTGCCGAGATCCTGCCCAAGCTGGTGGAGGTGGGCTACCTCGGCGGGGCGCGAGGCCAGGCGGATACGCCGCTGCACCAGACCATCTGGCGCCTGGGCGAGCTGGAGCTCTACGGTGAGTGTGTCACCACGCTGGAGCGCAGCCTGGGGAGCGCCGAGGCCAGCTTGCGCTCGGCCGGACTGCAGGCTTTGCTGGCGGCACTGCGCCAGATCACGGCCGATGGGACCTTTCGCACGCTCCTGGAACGTTTGCCCGAGATGCAGGCCGCGCTGAACGGCTTGCGCAGTGTGACGATCGGCGTGAACCTGGATCATCTCCTACGACCGGTGGAAGCCACCCTGCTCGACATCGGCCATGAGACATATACCG
>CAYQDH010000177.1:955-9872 GCA_964416075.1 uncultured Anaerolineales bacterium
GCAAGCTCTTTGGTAACCCCAAGCCTATGGAAGGGATCGGACCCCTGCACCACATCGATACGGCCAGCCTCCCCGACGTACGCAACCAGCCCTTCATGCAGCCATTGTTCCGCGACCTGGATCGGGTCCTGCGCAGTGCGGTGCGCCCCATCGCTGACTTTCTGTCGCACTATGCGCGAGTGAGCAGCCAATTCCTCTTGGGCCTGGAACAAGAGCTTGCCTTCTACGTGGGGGCGGTGCGGTTCGTGAACCACCTGCGCGATCAGGGGTTGCCCCTCTGCCGCGCCGAGTTGGCCCCAGAGGCCGAGCGCGTCAGCCAGGTGGAAGGCATCTACAACGTGAACCTGGCTCTGCGCCTGGGAGGGGGCGGCGCTACAGCGAACGTGGCGGGTGCCGCGGCCAAGGTGGCGAGCGCCACCGCCCATGCGGCGGGCGCAACGCCGTCCGTTGCAGGCATCGTGCTGAACGACATCCATTTTGGCGATGAGGGGAGAGTTTTCGTCCTCACGGGGCCGAATCGCGGCGGCAAGACCACCTTCACCCAGGCAGTGGGCCTTGCCCACGTGCTGCACCAGTCCGGCCTGCTCGTCCCCGGCGTGAGCGCTCGCCTGAGCCCGGTGGATGCCATCTTGACCCATTTTCCCATGGCCGAAGAATATAGCCGGAACGCCGGGCGGCTGGGCGAGGAGGCGCAACGGCTGGAGGCAATCTTTCGCCGCGCCACGCCCCAAAGCCTGATCCTGCTCAACGAATCTCTCTTCAGCACCAGCCCCGGCGAGTGTCTCTACCTGGCGCGCGACGTGGTGCGCGCCCTGCGCTACCTGGGCGCGCGGTCGATCTACGCCACGCACCTGCACGAGCTGGCAGCCAACGTGCAAGAGATCAACCAACAAACGCCGGGCACGGGATGTGTAGCGAGCCTGGTGGCGACCGTCGAGCGGGCCGCGCCCCAGGATGGAAATGCCGGGCAGGCCGATGGGGACCTCGATGTCGCCAGCCCCACGTTCCGCATCGAGCCAGGCCCGCCCATGGGCCTCAGCTATGCCCGCCAGATCGCTACTCGCTATGGCATCAGCTTCGAGCAGCTCGCAGCCACCATCGATGGACATGTGACCTGAGGAAAAGCCGTAGGCTGTGGCTTACGGCGTCGTAGCGACGAATCGTTGCCACTACCCCAGAGCGGCAGCGGCATCGGCCTTACCGAGGCGCCGCGCGGCGCACTGGGGCACTGGGTCCAGGTGAGCCAGGGCGTGGTAGCCCTGTACCAGATCGTCACTCCCACCTGCTGGAACTGCTCGCTGCGCCACGACGCCGGGGCCCCTTGAAAAGGCCCTGGAGGGGGTGGCGGTAGCCTATGGCGCGCACCCGGTGGAGGTGCTGCGGGTGGTGCACTCGTACGACCCCTGCCTGGCGTGTGCGGTGCACTAGAGGAGCGACAGCCATCTGGCGTTACACTACATGGCCTGCGTGGTGGAGACGCATCGAGAGCGCGCGTGCCCTGCCATTCCGTTGTTCGGGCCGACCAGCCTATTAGTGGCGCATAGTGGACACAGCCTGTTCGAGAAGATCAACGGCTTGCGCCTCCGCCGCTCTAGCGGTGCGGATGGCCCGGTCAAAGATGCGGCGGTTGTTCACGTCCGCCATCGCCTGCAAGGCCTCCGGGGCCATCCAGTTTGGCCAGTGCCAGAGCATGGGCTCTTGATCTGCGGCCTGGTCATACAACGCGGCAGTGGCTTGCAGGGCCGCCGTGGCTTCCGGGACCACGTGAGCCATCTTGCGCAGATAGGATGCAGCCTGGTGGCGCTCGTAGAGCATGGCGCACTGGTCGCAATGCACCATAGCACGCCTCTGCAGGACATGGGTATCCTGCGCAGGATAGTCAGCATCCACATGCAGCCCATCGGCCCAGGCGTCGTAGGCGGCCAGCCCGGCTACGTGGTTGGGCAGCATGGGGCGCTGGGCGGTGCGCTCTAGGTCGATGGCCCATTGCAGCGAGGCGATCAGCGTTTCGCGATCGGAGGGCACGGTCGATTTTCTGTCGCCGATCACGACCAGGCCTTTGCCCGCGTTCTTGTCCATGATCTCGAACCAATCGCGCTTGCGGTAATACCCGTTGCCTCGCTCCTGAAAATAGCTATAGCCATAGAGCACTTGTCCATGTTCTTCATAGCCAGCCACGATCCCCGCCTCCGGCGGCCCGATGATGCCGAAAGAGATGACGGGCCGTTGGTACGCGATGCTTTCCATGATGGCCTCGATCATCGCCTCCTTCTCTGCTGGGACCACTCTCCATTCGTAGCCGATGGCCTCAAAGGTGCGCCGGAACGGCTCGTCTCCCAGGTAGGAGAGGTCGACGTTGCCGCCGTCGTCGCGCTTCCACAGGCGTCGAAATGGGGCGCCTGTCACGCCCATGAGGTAGTCATAGTCGCGCGGATCGCCCAGATATTGCAGGCAGGCGTAGAGCGAGCCAGGGAAGGGGCAGAGGTGGATATCGTACCCTACCCGGGGCACACCCTCCAGGATAGCTCGCGGCGGACACGGCCTTGTGACCCTGTTCATTCTAATTGCTCCTATCGATAAATCGCTTGCACAAGTCAACCCGCATGGCCTAGGCCCCCTCATCATTCTGTGCTATCAGTCTAGTCCAGAGGCCCAAAACACCCGCCAGCGGGCCACGTTCCCGTCGTGGCGCACGGCACCACGCACGCCACCCAGCGCCCCCTGGTCTCGTCGTCATGCTGGGGTCTCGCATGCCGCGCCTTGGCAGCTTCTTGGCTCACACTCGATGCACGATCGCCCCGCTCAGTCTCGCGTGGCGAAAACAGTGCCCACAGACTCAGCCACAGTGCTCGAGTTCCTGCAACCATGATACTCCTTTGCTTGAAGCGACACTTCAGGCGCCCTCAGCCGTACTTGTCTATAGTTTAGCAGACGGCTGTCTCGGGACCGTCTCGGACAGCGTCTCGAATTGCAGGGTCAAAGAACGTTTGTGCTATAATCATAACCAAGATGGAAACACCCGCGCATCAGCTAACAGTGCATCTCTTTGGGTATCCGGACGTCGAAGTGGACGGCCGGTCGGTCCGCCTGCCTCGTCGCAAGGCGGTGGCGCTGTTGGCCTATGTGAGCGTGCGACCTGCCGGGGTGGGGCGCCAAGTCTTGGCGGCGCTTCTATGGCCCGATTACGACCCTGAGCAGGCATTCGCCTATCTGCGGCAGGCCCTCTGGGAGATGAACAAAGCGTTGGGCAAGGGTCTGATCAGCGCCGAGGGAGACACGGTGGGCATTGACCCGAGGGCCGACCTGTGGGTGGATGTGGTGCGTTTCGAGCGCGCCCTGAGCCTATGGAAGCTACAGAGCGCGCGAGGGGCCAGCGACGCCACCCGCTCCCTGGAAGAAGCGGCCAGCCTCTATCGCGAGGATTTTATGGCCGGCTTCACCTTGCGCGACAGCGCGCCCTTTGACGAGTGGCAATCGGCCCAGGCCGAAGCGCTGCGGCGCCAGCTGGGGGAGGCGCTGGCGGCCCTGGCGCGCGTCTATGCGGACCAAGGGGACCAGGATATGGCCATCGCCAGCGTGCAGCGCTGGCTGGCGATCGATCCCCTGGACGAGAGCGCGCACCGCGATGCCATGCGCTTCTATGCTTGGGCGGGCCAGCGCCGCGCCGCCTTGCGCCAATACGAGACCTGCATCTCGCAGCTGAAAAATGAGCTGGGCGCGGCGCCCGAAAAGGCGACGATGGCTCTCTACGAGGAGATTCGCAGCGGCTCCATCGCGCACCAAGGTGGCGTGGCCCCCTCTGCCCCGTCCCCCTCTTCGTTCGTAGTGAGCCCTGTAGGGGGCGCTCCCCCCACCTCTTCGTTCGTAGTGAGCCCCGTGAGGGGCGCTCCGTCCGCCCCAAGCTCTGCTCAGCCCTCGCTGGCCGCGGCCACGCCTTTTGTAGGCCGAGAGAGCGAGTTGCAGGAGTTGGGCCGCATCCTGGCGGACCCCGATTGCCGGTTGCTCACCCTGGTCGGCCCAGGGGGGATCGGCAAAACGCGCGTGGCCGTGCAATTCCTCGCCACGCACAAGGGCGCGTATTCCGATGGGGTAGCCGTGGCGCCCCTGGCCGAGTGCCGTTCTGCGGAACAGATGGTGGCGGCCATCGCCCAAGCGGTGCAACTGGCCTTTCGCCCACAATCCAGCGCATTACCCGCCCTGGACCAGGAGTGCTCCGAGCTGAGCGATTATCTTCGCGCGCGCACTATGCTTCTGCTGCTCGATGATATGGAGCACCTCGTGGGTGCGGCACCCTTGCTCAGGAGTCTGCTGGCCCAAGCGCCGGGGCTCAACTTGCTGGTGACGTCACGGGAACGACTCGCTCTACCGGAGGAGTGGGTGATGGAACTGCAGGGCCTGCCCACCGCGGCACCGGTGGCTGCGGAGCAGAATGCGGCGTCGAGCGCCGAGCAGCTTTTCGAGCGATGCGCCTGGCGCGTGAGGGTAGGCCTGCCCCTCCCCGAAAGTGAGCGACCGGCTATCCGGCGCATCTGCGAGCTTGTGGGAGGCGTGCCGCTGGGGATCGAGCTGGCCGCGGCGTGGGTGGGCACGCTCTCTTGCCGGGAGATCGCCGCCGAGCTGGAGCGCGACATGGACCTGCTAGTCAGCCGCCAACGGGATGCGCCCGGGCGCCATGCCAGCCTGCGCGCCGTGTTCGACCATTCCTGGGCGCTCCTCTCCGATGCCGAGCGCAACGCGTTCTGCCAACTCGCCGTGTTCCAGGGCGGGTTCACGCGCAGCGCGGCGGCCCAAGTGGCCCACGCATCGCTGGAAATGCTCTCGGTCCTGCTGGACAAGTCGCTAGTCTATCGCGTGGCGCCGCCGGCCAAGGCGGGTGGAGCGACACTACCGACCCTGGCCACACCAGGCGCGGGGGACCAGGGGCGTTACAGCATCCACCAGGTGCTGCATCAGTACGCTGATGAGGCCCTGGGGCGCACACCCGGGTTACGGGATGCGGCGCTGGAGCGGCAGCGCAGCTATTACCTGGACCTGCTCGAAGCGGAGGGACAGCACCTGATGGGATCGGCGGAGCGCGAGTCCTTGGTATCGCTGCGACTCGAGGCGAGCAATGTACGACTGGCGTTGCAGACCACCGTCCAGTTACGCGACTGGGAGCGCCTGCAACAGGTACTACCCTTCTGGATCCTGTGTATGGAGATGTGCGGCTCCAGGTCGGAAGCCACGGAAGCGCTGCGGCCCGTCGCAAGCGCGGCGCGAGAGGCCTGGGCGCACGACAAGCGGAATATCACGCTGCGTGGCCTGCTATCCTTCCTCCTGGCGGCGCAGCGCTACTTTGCATCCCAGGGGGACCCTGCGGTCTTGGAGGAACTGGCCCGTGAGAGTGTAATCCTGGCGGCAGAGCTGCCGGATAGCGTAGATAAGGCCTTTGCGCTCATCCTGAACAGCACCGGTTATGGCTTGCCGATGGCAGAAGCCCTCGCGGTGAGCCGGCAATGCCTGGAGATCTTTCGACGTTTTGGGCACATATGGGGCCAAGCCACGGCGCAACTCATCGTGGCCGATATCACCAATTACCCCTATAACGAGCATGCCCAAGCGGAGCCCGCTTACCAGGCCGCCAGGATGATGTTCGAGTCGCTGGGCAATCGTTGGGGGCAGGCGCTCTGCCTCACGGGGCTGTCGTATGTCGCTTACCACGCGGAACAATACGCGCAAGCTATCCAGATGGCCCAGAAGAGCCTGTCCATTTACCGCGAGCTCGGCGACCCATGGCGCATGGGGATCCTGCGTTCTTACCTGGCCCAGTATGCGGCCGCCATGGGCGACTATGCCGCCGCAGAGCGCTACCATCACGAGAACCTGGCTGCCGCCATGGAGCACGGCCAGCGCAGTGAGGCGGCTGCACTCTTGTCGAACCTGGGATATCTGGCCCATCTAGGGCGTGATGATGCGGCAGCGCGAGATTGCTATGAACGCAGCCTGGCCGCTTACCGCGAACTGGGCGATGCGCAGGGGGTGGAACACATCGCCCAGGTGTTGAAGGAGCTATCCTAGATAGACATGCTGAGCCAGCCCAACCAGGATAGCGAACGAGGATAGCCTGGCTTATGACCTGTTGCCCCAGGCCCAGTGGCTGCGAATAGAGCGTCGCTGGTTGGAAGCAGAGAAGCTGCTCAGGAGGACGCACCAGGTCTTCAGATGTGAGCGACTGTCGGCCTGCCATGTCGAGCTCGAGGAGGCCAAGTTGGCACAGGAGGCTGCTCGGCTCCCAATCCTACTCATCATACCCGCGGCACCCATCCCTAGCTCTCCTGCAACAGGGCATAGAGCCGCCTAGCGATGGTGAGAGACGCCTCGGGGCGGGCGAGGGCGCGGGCGTTGGCCACGATGCGGGCCAGCTCGGGATTGCCCGGCTGCAGCCAGGCGCCGGCGATGCGCGCTATCTCGTCCGGATCGGGGGTATATGCGCCGGCGCTGTGCTCCTGCACGTAGCGGATGTTGCCCTCCTCTTGGCCGGGGACAAAGCCATAGATGAGGGTCGGCAGGCCGGCGATGAACGCTTCAGCCAGGGTGCCCGGGCCCGCCTTGGTGACGAGCAGATCGCTGGCGGCCATCAGCTCGGGCATGTTCTCCACGAAACCGTAGATGCGCGCAGGCACTCTCCAGGTGGTTTGGTCCAGTTGCTGCCGTAGGCGTTCGTTGCGCCCGGCGACTACAATGAGCTGGATGCCAGGCACACCTTCCGCCAGCGCGCGTGCCGCTTCGTACAGGGGCCCCATGCCATCGCCGCCACCTACGACCAGGACGCAAGGCCGTTCGGGGTCGAGCCTCAGCCTGGCGCGCAGCGCCGCTTTGTCGCGCGGCAGATCCAGGAATTCCAGGCCTACCGGTTGGCCCACCACCTCTACTTTCCTGGGAGGCATGCCGAAGCGCAAGGCGCGCTCACGGGCGGCTTCGGTCGGCACCAGGCAACAATCCACCTCGGGACAGAACCACACAGGATGGGCCGTCACCAGGTCGGTAACCACCGTGGCAAAGGGCACACCCGGCCTCTTTTTGTGGAGCACGCGCACGGGGATGTGATTGACAAAGCCATGAACAGCGACGACGAGGTCTGGGGCTTCGGCGGCGAGGATTCTACCCACCCAGGGGCCAAACACCGGCATGAGGAGATGCGCACCTAGGCGGGGGATCGAAGGGTGGCCGTCGGTCCACCACAGGGCTTTCCAGAGCCACAGCCCACGGTCAGCTAACCAGCGATAGAGGCCATCCATGAATCCCACGGGCGAGCGACGGCGCGTTTTGGAGATATCGATAATCGATACATGGACCTCATCCCCATAGAGATGGGTCATGGCGCCCGAGATCGCGCGGGCCGCGGCTCGGTGTCCGCCACCGCCGGTGATCATCAGGATGAGGATCTTTTTCATCACCGGGCACTCCATCGCGAGCTAGGCCTCTGAGGTGCCAACGCTAGCACTTGGTTATGGATGCTTCTGTAACAGATCGTACAACCGCCGGGCGACTGTGAGAGATGCCTCGGGGCAAGCGAGGGCGCGGGCATTCGCAGCGATGCGAGCCAACTCAGGGTTTCCGCGCTGCAGCCAGGAGCGGGCGATCGCAGCGACGCCATCGGGATCGGGGGCGTAAGCGCCAGCGCCGTGTTCGCTTATGTACCCGATATTGCCTTCCTCTTGGCCCGGGACGAAGCCATAGATGATCACCGGCAAGCCGACGACAAAGGCCTCGGCCAGGGTGACAGAGCCAGCCTTGGTGACTAACAGGTCACTGGCGGCCATCAGCTCGGGCATGTTCTGTACAAAGCCATGGATCTGTGTGGGTACTTGCCAGGTGCGCTGCTCCAGCTTGCGTCGCATAGCCTCGTTGCGTCCGGTGATCACCACGAGCTGGATGTCGGGCAGGCCGCGAGCCAGCGCCTGGGCGACTTCATCCAGGGCGCCCACGCCATCGCCGCCGCCCACCACCAGCACACAAGGCCGTTCAGGGTCGAGGTGCAGCCTGGCTCGCAGGGCGGCCCCATCTCCCGGGGGGGACAGGAAGCGCATATCCACGGGTAGCCCCACCACCTCCACCTTCTGGGCGGGCACGCCGAAGCGCAGGGCACGCTCGCGAGCGGCCTCCGTGGGCACCAGGCAGAGGTCCGCCTCGGGACAGAACCACACCGGATGCGCCGATACCAGGTCGAGCACTACGGTGGCAAAGGGCACCTGCGGCATCTTTTTGCGCAGCACCCGCTGGGGGATATGGTTCACAAAGCCGTGCACGGTGACCACCAGATCGGGCGCCTCTGCGCCCAGAATACGGCCCAGCCAGGGCCCAAATACCGGCGTGAGCAACCGAGCACCCACGCGCACGATGCCAGGGTGGCTATCGGTCCACCAGAGCATCTTCCAAAGCCAGAGGCCATCCCTGGCTAACCAACGATAGGAGCCATCGAGCCAGGCAACGGGCGAGTGCGCGCCCCATTTGGTGATATCGACAATCGAGGTGCTCACGTCACTCTCATAGAGGTGGTTCAGGGCATCCGCAACAGCCACAGCCCCCGCACGGTGTCCGCCTCCTCCTGTAACCATCAGAATGACGACTTTTTTCATGACCGAGATCGCCCTTTTATCGTGTTATGGAGCCATGTAGCCGTGCGCGCGAGGGCTTCATCCATGCCCACGCGTGGGTGGTAGCCGATCTGTTCCCCGGCTTTGGCAATGGAAAAGTGGAAATCGTTACTCATATGGGTGGCCAGGTAACGGGTGATCGGCGGCCTGGCGCAAACGTGGAGGGCGTTGTATACCGACTCGAGGGCAGATGCGACTCCATAGGCAAAGGCCGGGCTCACCGAGATGTGAGGCTCGGGGTAACCGAGCGCCCGAGTGAGAGCGGCAAAATACTCGCGCCA
>CAYQDH010000178.1:0-2917 GCA_964416075.1 uncultured Anaerolineales bacterium
AACGTGATTTATCACGTTTCGTCTAACAGGAACGGAATTCATTCCGTGAACGTTCACGGCCACGTGGCGGCTATCGTGTTACCGCACTGATTCGTTAGCCTTCATGAAATCGCGGCTACCACAACGTCATGCGGTCCTAGATGGCGTTGCGGCGCCATGGGTGACTACTACCCCTGACGCGGCTCGGGGCCGCAAGTTTGGCAACTTGCGCTACAGGTCGGCCTTTTTTCTATGTCTTGGGCGGCGCTTCGGGCGAGGCCAAGGGTTGGCCCCCGGGGCCGGGCGGCGACAGCGTAGGGGGAGGCTCTGCGCCCAAGGGGGCTACCGCGCCCAAGGATGTCACCTCGCCCAGGTGCGTTGCGGGCTCTATCGCCTCGCCTCTGGGCGCCGCTGCATCCTGGGGCGTCTCGCCCAGAGACAAGATGGCCGGTGCGGCCTCGCTCACGGGCGCTGCTTGGCCGGCAGGGGGCGGGGCCGACGGCGCCGCGCCTTCGGGCGGCGACTCGGTGGTAGGCGTCTCCTTCACGAGCGGGCGCGGGACGGGCGTAGCCTCGCGGGTCGGCGTGGCCTCGCTGGTGGGGGTCTCCTCATTCGCCGGGGTCGCGGTGGGTGTGGCGTCGCTCACGAGCGTCTCTGTCGGCGTGGCCTCCTCGGCAGGGGGCGGGGCCGGCGTGGCGTCGCTCACGGGCGTCTCCGTCGGCGTCGCCTCTTCCACGGGCGGCGGGGTGGACGTCGCCTCGCTGGTCGGCGTCTCCTCGCTCATGGGCGTCTCCGCGGGCGGCGGGGTGGATGTGGCCTCTGGGGCCGGCGTCACCAGGTGGTCCATGATCCCCGGGGACGTCATGTCACGGCGGGATACCGCCTTGCCATCGGAGGCCAGCCCCACGCAACGCGTCACCGCGCTCTCGGCACAGCGCTCGATGGGGTCGATGCGCTCCGCATCCAGCGTAAAGCAGGGCGCCAGCACCTGGCCGGCCATCTCCCGCTTGACGTGGATCTGCAGGTGGCGCGTGACGATCTCGCCCGCCAGCACCTTGCCGATCTTCCAGCGCCCGTGCTGCGGGCCGGTGACGATCAGGCCTTCGCTGCTGTCCGGCTCGTTGAACGACACCGTCGTGGGCAGCCACACCGTCAACACCACGTCCGTGAGGGCCACCGCGCCCGTGTTGCTAAAGACCAGGGTATAGCGCTGGTCCGCCCCCGCGCACTGCGGATCGTTCCAATCGAAAGGCTCCGCCAGGGCCGCGCGCGCCAGCTCCAGCGTGTGCACGTCTTGGGCCAACACCCTGTCGCCATCGCAATCGAAACCCACCACCTGGACCTGGTTGCCCACCACCCGCGGGTCGCTGGACTGGACGAGATACTCGGCGCGGAACTCCCAGGTCTCGCCCACCTCCAAGAAGCCATCACCGTCGTCGCCGATGGCGTACGACGCCGTCCCGGCCAGGGAGTCGGTCACCGCCAGGTTGTAGATCGGCGAGCCATCGCCGGCGACGTCGTCGTTGGTCACCAAAAAGGTATAGACGATCTTGTCATTATCCGCCGCCACGGTGGGGCCGCCTTTGACGATCTTCATCGCCGAGGGCTGCAGGTCCTGGATGAGCACCCGCTGCGAGCAGGTCACCCGGTTGCCCTGGCCGTCCATCGCTGCCCAGGCGATGGTGGTCACCCCCAAGGGGTAGGGATCGGTGAGCGCCCGGCCATCGCTGCGCACGCCCGTCACCTGGGGCGCCCCACAGTTGTCGGCTGCCTGGGGCCAAGCCACGTCGACGCGGGCCTCGCAAGACCCGGGGTCGGTATCCTGGATGATGTCGTCGGGACAGGCGATCGTCGGGGCATCGACATCGGTCACCGCCACACTAAAGGTGCACTGGCCGGCGTTGCCGCATTCATCCGTGGCCTCCACCGTCACCACCGTGAGGCCCACGGGGAAGGCGTGCGGGCTGCTGATCTGCGCCCCGGCCACCCAGTAGCGCAGGGTGGCCACGCTGCAGTTGTCGTTGGCGCTGGCCCTGAAGGGGAGCTCGGCGCTACAGGTGCCCGGCTCGTTGGTGATCGCCACGTCCGCCGGGCAGGTCACCGCGGGCGGCGTGGTATCCCTCACGGTGATGGTTTGCACATGTTGGGTCTCGTTGCCGCAATCGTCGGTCGCCGTCCAGGTGCGCGTCAAAACATAGCCATCGGCGCACGTCTCGCCGCTCTGCGCCTCGCTGTAGCGGACGGGCACGTCGCCGTCGCAGTTGTCGATGGCCGTCAGCAGCGCGGCCGGGGCCAGCCCGCCGCATTGCACCGTCTCGTCCTGGGGAAGCTCCCCCATCTGCGGCGGCACGACAAACGTGGGGGGCGTGCGATCCACCACGCGGATCGTTTGCACCGCGCTGACCTGGTTGCCGCAGGCATCCAGGGCCATCCAGGTGCGCTCGATGATGATCCCCTGCACACAATCACCCGCCCGCTCGATGTCCTGGTAAGTGATAAAGGGGGAGGCATCGCAATTATCCGTGGCTGTGGCCCACCCTGTAGCCTGCGGATCGGTGGCAGCGCCGTCACCGGCATCGCAGGTCACCTCCTGGTCCGCGGGGATCGTCAGCGTGGGCGCGATGGTATCCACCACTCGCACCACCTGCGTCCAGACGGCCTGGTTGCCGCAGTCATCGACGGCGGCCCAGGTGCGCATCAAGGTGTAGCTATCGGCGCAGCTCCCGCCGCTCACCGTCTCGCTGTAGGTCACGGGCACATCCGCGTCGCAGCTATCGCTCGCCGCGAGCGTCGCCGCCGGGGGCACGGCGCCGCAGGCCACCGTCACATCCTGGGGCAAAGCGCCCACAAAGACGGGCGGCCGGGTATCGATCACGCTGATCCTCTGCACATGCCGGACCTCGTTGCCGCAGTCGTCGGCGGCGGTCCAGGTGCGCGT
>CAYQDH010000178.1:3017-9180 GCA_964416075.1 uncultured Anaerolineales bacterium
CAGCTGCGCGGGCGCGGGGATGGCATCGCAGGTCACCGTCAGGTCGCCGGGCGGGCTGGAGAGCTGCGGCGCCTCGCTATCCACCACGGTGATGGTCTGGCTGGCGCTGCTGCTATTGCCGCAGGCGTCCGTCGCCGTCCAGGTGCGCACGATCTCATAGCCGTCGGGACAGTCCCCCGCCACCGTGCGCTCCTCGAAGGCGATGCTCACCTCCGCCGAACAGTTGTCGTTGGCGCTGGGCTGCGCCGGGCCGGGGATGTCGTTGCAGGCCACCGTCTGGTCCTCGGGCACCCCCGTCAGCACCGGGGCCACGTTATCCACCACGGTGATGGTCTGCACGTGCTCGATCCCGTTGCCGCAGTCGTCCGTCGCCCTCCAGGTGCGCGTCAGCGTGTAGCCATCGGCGCAGCTCCCCTCGCTGCGCACCTCCGCATAGAGCACCGGCACATCGCCATCACAGTGGTCGATGGCCGTGAGCACCACCGCCTGGGGGATGGCGTCGCAGGCCACCGTCTCGTCCTGTGGCAGCTCAACCGTCTGCGGGGGCAGGACGAACGCCGGGGCCACGCGGTCCACCACGCGGATCGTCTGCACCCCGCTGACCTCGTTGCCGCAGCCATCCACGGCCGTCCAGGTGCGCTCGATGACCTTTTCCTGGCCGCACTCCCCCGCCCTCTCCACGTCCTCGTAGGTCACCAGGGGCAGCGCGTCGCAGTTGTCCGTGGCGCTGGCCCACCCCGTGGCTGCGGGATCGGTGGCCGCGTCGCATTCCACCACCTGGTCCGCGGGCAGCGTCAGCGTGGGCGCGGTGCTGTCCACTACCTCGATCCTCTGCGTCCAGGCCACGCGGTTGCCGCAATCGTCGCTGGCCGTCCAGGTGCGCGTCAGCGTGTAGCCATTCGCACAATCCCCGGAGGTGCGCGTCTCGCTGTACACCACGGGCACCTGCCCGTCGCAGGTGTCGCTGGCGGTGAGGATAGCCGGCTCGGGCACCGCGTCGCACTGCACCGTCTGGTCCTGGGGCAACATCCCCACCTCGGAGGGCACGTCGAACACCGGCGCCTGGATATCGATGACCATGATCGACTGGCTGGCGGTGGAGCTATTGCCGCAGTCGTCTGTGGCGGTCCAGGTGCGCACCAGCGTATAGCTGGCGGAACAGATCTCCTCCAGCCGTTGCTCCGTATAGACCACATCCACCAGCGCGTCGCAATTGTCGGTCGCCGTCGGCTGGGCCGGGGCGGGCACGGCATCACACGACACCGTGACGTCGCCTGGCACACCCTCCAGCCGTGGGGCCTCGACATCCATCACCGTGATGGTCTGCACCCAGCTGGAGACGTGGCCGCACTCGTCGGCAGCGGTCCAGGTGCGGGTCAGGGTGTAACCCTGCGGACAGGCCCCGTCGCTCCGTGTCTCACTGAATATCACCGGCACGTCGGGGTCGCAGTCATCGCTGGCCGTGAGGATGGCCGGCTCGGGCACGGCGTCGCAGGATACGGTCAGGTCTTCGGGCAGCGTTCCTCCCGGCTGGGACGGCACGTTGAATACCGGCGCATCCGAATCCGCCACGGTGATCGTCTGGCTCTGACTGGTGCTGTTGCCACAATCGTCGGTGGCGGTCCAGGTGCGCACCAGGGCATAGCTGTGGGCGCACGTCCCGGGCACGGTGCGCTCCTCATAGACCACGGCGACCGCGGGGCTGCAATTGTCCCTCGCCGTGGGCTGCGCCGGGGCGGGCACGGCATCGCAGGTCACGGTCATATCGGCGGGCACCCCCGTGAGCAGGGGGGCCTCGCCATCCACCACGGTGATCGTTTGGCTGGCGGTGGCCGTGTTGCCGCAGTCGTCGGTGGCCGTCCAGGTGCGGGTCAGGGTAAAGCTATAGGGGCAGGCGCCGCCGGTATAGGTTTCCTCCAGGATCACGGGCACATCGGCATCGCAAGAGTCGGTGGCCGACACCACGGGCGGGTTGGGCACCTCGCCGCAGGCCACCGTCTCATCAGCGGGCACGCCGAGCAGCGTGGGGGGCGTGGTGTCATCCACCGTGATGAGCTGCGCGCAGCTGGCCTCGTTGCTACAGCCGTCGGTCACCGTCCACACGCGCATGATCGTGGTGTGGCAGGCGCCCACGGTGGTATCCTGGTAACTGATCGCGGGACTGGAGGCCTGGCAAGAGCTCTGGGCGGCGGGATAGCCTGTGGCTGAGGGGTCCGTCGAGGCATCGCAGGCCACCGCCACATCGACGGGGCAAACGACGCTGAGGGTGCTCTGCACGCCGGTGGGCTCGCAATAGCTGTTGTCGCGCGGGTCAGGATCCCGCGTCAGGGCTCCCACGGAGGCGATATTGCGCAGATCGCCCAGGCACGAGGCGCCCGGGGCGCCCGGGCCACCGACGGCCATGGCCGGCGCGGTGGTGAGCACCTGCGCGGATACCGTCATCGTCCTGGTCGCGCCGGGGCCGAGTGTGCCCAGATCGAACACCACGCGGTGGTTGGCCGCATCATAGCTGCAAGGGATCCCGGCGCAGGAGAGATAGCCCACGTTCGCATCCAGGGTATCCGTCACCTGGACGCCGTGGGCCATCGCCTCGTCCGAGGTGTGCCGCAACACCAGGGTGTAGGTGATGATCTGGCCATAGTCGACCGGGTCCAGCGCGTCGCTCTGGGTGATGGCCAGGTCCGCCCCCAGCTCCGGGGATCCTCCCGCCCCCAAGAGGGGGACCACCTGCCCGCTCGCCGCGGCGCCCTCGGTCTCGAGCGGCTCTTTGTCGTCCGCAGCGGACGAGGCTGTGGCCGATGCACCCCAGGCCGATGCGGCTGTGGCCGTAGCGGCCCAGGCCGTAGCGGCCCAGAATAGAGCCAGGATGAGGGCAACGAGGAAAAGCAGCCTGCCCGACTTGAACATGGCGACCTCCCGCAAACACGAGATCGAACGCAACACGACCCCCGATCGATACGGCGTCCCAGGCCCCCAGGGCTTTGACCAAGTCGCCATGGTTGTCACCCCTTCGCTTCACTCAGGGCAAGCTCTGACTGCAAAGGAAGGGTCTCCGCTATGGTAAACGGGGATTCTTCGCTTCGCTCAGAATGACATCACTGCGACCATGGCAAAGCCCTGCCAGGCCCCGCGGCGCTCACACGGACAGCGCGCACCCGGCCTGCTGTGCGCTACACCCATTATAGCGACATTCGGTTCGCAATGAATGACGTGTGAGTGAGTAAATGGTGACGGAAAGGTGATCTTCGTCACCCGCGCCATAGCTTAGCGCGTTTTGCGCAAAGCGCAAGCGCTATGCGCATGATATAATGGGATAGAACAAATATTCGATTCCTGAGGATAGGACCGCCATGAAGACAAGCACCACGCGCTCGCGCCGCCGCCCGCGCAAGGAGATCAGCCTGGTCGACCTGCTGCGCGCCGAGGGCGCCAAGCCCTATGAAGGCGAGCGGCCAGAGCCTCATGCCGCCGCTGGCCAGGCCACCCGTGCTAAGGCCCCCATCAGCAAGCAAGAGGCCATGGTCGCCGCTCTGTACGACCGGGCCATCCAGAACAAGGAGCTAGCTGCCATGCGCCTGATCCTGGCCTATTGCGAAGGGCGGCCGGCCCAAGTACAGGTGAACATCGCCCAGGACCGGCCCTTCAAGACCTATGTTGTGGTCAGCCCCGATGACTGGCCCGCAGAGTGAGCGGTGAACCGTGGGCGGTGAGCGGTGAACTGTGGGCGGTGAGCGGTGAACTGTGGGCGGTGAGCGGTGAACCGTGGGCGGTGAGCGGTGAACGGAAAACGGTGAAGAGGAGGTGGTGAAGAGATGGGGAGACATCTGGGCGGGGAAAGGGTGGAGACCTCGCGGCAATTGACCCTCTTCGCAGAGAGGGGTGACGGCGACGCGGCCGCCAACGATGCGATCTCTCGGCGCCGTGAGGAGACACTGCCTGTCTGCCCGCCCTGCCTGGGGCTGGCCGTGCAGCTACCCCTCTTCCAGTGGGATGACACATGCCCCGCTGCATCGGATGGCCTCTCGTCGAGTCAAGCGCCGTCCTCACCGTGTCCCCGCGTCTCCCGGTCTCCCCGTGCTTCCGTGCCCAATGCGCCCTTCCACCCCCTGCCCTGGCAAATCCCCGCCTGGCGCGATACGGGCCCGCTGATCCTCCTCACCGGGTCGGCGGGGGGTGGCAAGAGCCGCTTGGCCGCGGAAAAGCTGCACGCCTATTGCCAGCGCTACCCGGGGGCCATGGCCCTCATGCTGCGCAAGACGCGCGAGAGCATGGTCAACTCCACCGTGCTCTTTATGGCGCGGCAGGTGATCGGCGCCGACCCGCAGGTGGTGCACGCGCCCAGCAGGCACCGCTTCGAATATGCCAACGGCAGCATCCTGGCCTATGGCGGGATGGCCGACGAGGCGCAGCGCGAGCAGATCCGCTCCATCGGCCAGGATGGCGGGCTGGACATCGCCTGGATGGAGGAAGCCTCCCGTTTTAGCGAGGCGGATTTCAACGAGCTCCTGCCGCGCATGCGCGGCAAGGCGGGGCCTTGGCGGCAGATCATCCTCACCACCAACCCCAGCGGCCCGCGCCACTGGATCAACCTGCGCCTGATCATGGGCGCCAATGCCACCCCCGGACCGCGGGGCTCCTCGGCACGCTGCGAGCCGCGGCCCGCTCTTGCCCCTGAGGCAACCCTGCCGTCGACCATGCAGGCCGCCGTCTACTATAGCCGCGCCGCCGACAACCCTCACAACCCCGCCAGCTACGCCGCCGCCCTCAACGCCCTGACCGGCGTGCAGCGCCTCAGGCTGCGCGATGGCAAGTGGGTGCAGGCCGAGGGGGCGGTGTACACGGCGTGGGATCCGGCCGTACATGTCGTGGGTGACGAAACGTTGAGGGGCTGGGGCCTCTGGGAGGAGAATTACCAAACGAACCCAATTCCTGGAGCGGGCTGGAAGCCCGCTCTACAGGCTAGCCGGGTCATCGCCTCCATCGACTGGGGCTATACCAACCCCGGCGTGCTCCAGGTGTGGGCCGTGGATGGCGATGGGCGCATGATCCTGCTGCACGAGCTGTACCAGACGCGCCGGCTGATCGATTGGTGGGTGGAGCAGGCGCGCATCCTGCAAGAGCGCTACGGCATCGAGCTCTACGCCTGCGATCCCTCGGAGCCCGCCTACATCGCCCAGTTTCGCCGGGCGGGGCTCAACGCCCTCCCCGCGGAGAACGACCTGGCCCCCGGCATCCAGCAAGTGCAGGCGCGGCTGACGATCCAGGCGGATGGCCGGCCGCGCATCTACCTTCGTCGCGGCGCCCTGGCGGAGCTGGATCGCGCCCTGGAAGCCCAGGGCCGTCCCACCTGCACCGAGCAGGAGCTGCCCGATTACACCTGGGCCGAGGGCGCCAATGGCGCCCCGCGCAAGAACCTGCCCGAGCTGCCGCTCAAGGTGAACGACCATGGCTGCGACGCCTTGCGCTACGCCGCCATGGCCTTGCAGGGCGCCGGCCCCTCGGTAGAGTACTCGTCGTGGGGATGAGCGCGATGCGGAGGTACCGAGATTTCAGGATGATGAACACAGATTGGGGAAGATGAACACCGATAAGAAAGGATTCTAGTTTAGTTGTGGTCAAGCAATGCCGAGATCGTACGTTTGCCCGGGCGGCAAGCGAAACCGAAGAGCGTCAGCATAGGATATCTGGTCCCAAGGCCGGCCCTCACGAGCTGGCCAAATCATCCAGTAAAAGCCCGAGCTTTTTGGCGATGGCGGCCAACACCTCGGTGCTCCCCCGGCGCTTGCCCGATTCGATCTGGGACAGATAGGGCACGCTGATGCCAGCCCCCTCCGCCAACTGCAGTTGGGTCAGCCCGCGATGCTCGCGCCACACCCGCACGGGGTTGCCGCCATCCAGGATGGCATAGGTCACATCGCTGGGGATCAGCTCCTCCCCCTCGGCGATCGCTTGCTTGGCCTGGTCATAGGCGCGCACATCCTCGAGCATCTCGGCCGCCGCGGCCAAGCGCTCGTACTCTTCGTAGGGTATCACGGCCCACTCGGGCTTGCCGTCTTTTTCGATAACCTGGATGCTCATCGATACACCTCTCCTCGTGTCGCTACCCTCAGCACCAGGATAACCAACGCATCATCCTGTGTCTCATAGAGCACACGCCAGTCGC
>CAYQDH010000178.1:9265-9835 GCA_964416075.1 uncultured Anaerolineales bacterium
CGCCCACCCGTAACCGATTGCTCGCTCCCTACTCATCGCCCGCCACGGGCGCCGCAACACTGCTTGTATTTGCGACCGCTCCCGCAAGGGCAGCGGTCGTTGCGCCCCACCTTGACCACCCGCCCCTCCTCGTCTTGCGGCGACCTGAAGGCCTCCCACCAGCTCAGCTCTCGGATGGGGTCCTCTATCAGGGTGTGGTGATGGTCGGCCCTGAGTTCGGCCAACACCTCGTCCTTGCCGCGGGCGAGGTACTTGCGCACAAACTCCTGGTCAATCAGGTCCTCCTCCAGGAGTTCCTCCTCGTACGCCCGGTCGATCTCCGCCATCAGCTCCTCGGGGTACAGATCGGTGGCGTTGCTCACCAGGTGATCCCAGAACACGTCGGGCTGGCGCGGCCATGACTGGAACAGGCTCGCGAAATAGGCCACGATCTCCTCGCGCGGCTTGAGGCCGCAAGCCACCAGCGTCAACATACCCGACAATGCGGCGTCGCGCACGAACTCGTTGGCTTGCTCGTCCTCCGCCAGGCGCTGCATGGGCGCCACATCCCCACCGCACACCGAGGCCAGC
>CAYQDH010000179.1:0-9834 GCA_964416075.1 uncultured Anaerolineales bacterium
GTGGTGAACGCAGATCATGCCAACTCCGTGTTAAAGTCTTTGTCTTTGTCATGAGTCCAGTGAAATAAGGGTCATGCGCGCGCGAGCACAGTGCGTGCCATGGGCCAGAAGGCGGGTAGACTTTGGCAAAGGCGGCACAGAAACGAAGTGCGCGTGTTCGTGAGGGGCACTTTCTGGCTCAAGGCTGCCGTTTGAGCCACCGTTCGCAGCGGTTTCCTTTGATATGTGTGGATACGCCTGACGTTGAACAGAAGACTGGCGTGGGTCATCCAGCTGTACATACGAAACCAGCCACGTACCGGGAGTTTGTCTCCAAAGCGCCGTTTCAGGGCAGCGATAGTGGACTCGACAGCCGCGCGCAAGTTTCGCCCGAACTGTCGATCCTGGGCAATACGCTGTCGGCGACGGGCGATCTCAAGGTCGTGGGCATCAAAACACAAGCTGCGGTACTGCGCGCGCTTTGTAGGTCGCGTGAGACAGCGTTGGGACAGGGGGCAGGTCGCGCAGGCGCTCAAGGGGAAGTGAGCCACATAGCGTTCAGCCTTGTTGGTAGGCTCGACCACGGCAGTTACGCCCCGCGGACAGACGGCGCTCTGTGGAATGCCCGCGGCAGAAGTCGCAATGTCAAAAGTGTCCAGACCGGTATGCACCGTGGCCGAGTGCCCGCGGATGGCCGTCTGTATGTGCACGACGTCTTGTTGGCGGCAGGCTTCGTAGGCTTCAGGGCTGTTATAGCCGCCGTCCGTATGCAACTCATGCACATTCAAGCGCTCTTTGAGTTCGGGCAGCGCTTCGACCAGGAGGTCATCGTCCTGGGTCGTGTTGGGAGCGGTTTGCACCATCACAATCAGTTGCACCGGATTCTCAGGCGCGCAGGTCTCGCTCACGTTCGTGGTGTAGCCTTTGTAGGAGGCGCCGCCTTTGCGGTGATAACTGGCTTCCAGGTCATCGGGAGATTCCAGACTATCGGCCTTGAGTTCCTGTCCCTGCTTGGTCCGGGTGGCTCCGTTCTCGACAACAAAATGCTCGCGGAAGACCCGCTGGAGCAGTTGGTAGGTGGCATCTTGGGCATACAGCGGCTCCAATGCGCATACCAGGCGCTGCATCAATGCGCCGATGGCCGCAATGCGCTGCGGCCCTTCTTCCTTGCTCACCCGGTAAACATACTGTTTGCTCGAACCCTGCAGGTAGGGAGCCAAGTCTGCGGCATAACGCTCACGATCAATCTCCCTCAGCATGCGCTGTACCCGCTGCAAGACCTCCACCAGCAGTTCCAAGCGCGACAGATTGCGGATGTTACTGCAGATCAAGGTGGAGTCCATGCGCACCTGAGTCGTCTTGATCCCGATGACGCTCAGTTGCGCGTCAGTCACTTGCGCAAAGGCCTGGCCCAGCAGATCCTCACCCGTGTCGCGAAGGTGCCGCAGCAGACGGGCGCGAAAGTTGTACACCGTGCGCAGATCAAACTGCCCTTCGCCCAGACTGCGATAACCCAAGGCGAAGCGTACCTGGAGGTCAAAGCAGAAGGCGTCCCACATACTCTCGTCGCTCCAACCATACCCAGCCTTCAGCGTTTCCAGGCCCAGCAACACGTTGATGGGAATGTTGGGCCGAGAGTCCACGTCAGAAAACAGCGCCGCAAAGGGGCGTTCATCTATGCGCGAAAAGAACTCACGGTAGAACGTACCCGCCCAGCTTTGCTCAAGCCTTTTCAAGTGTTTGGCGGGAAGCTCATCTAACGTGCTAAGAAAAGCCTTTTGAAGATGTCTTTTGTTTTCGCGAAACACTGGATGCTCTTTCGTATGATAAGCTACGCTCTATATAGCACAGTTCCACATTACATGCAAACAGAACACCCCCTTTTTTCAGGGGACTCGTGACATACTGGGGTTCGATCCGAGAACCTGGAAAGGAAGTAGTCGATGAGAACCGTACATTACGAGCTCTTGCGCCCCGGCGAGATCGTCGCCGAACGGGAGCGTTGCCCGGTGGTCTATCTGCCCATCGGCCCTCTGGAATGGCATTCACTACACATGCCCTTGGGCACCGACGGGCTGAACGCCGCGGCGGTGGCCCAGCGTGTGGCCGAGCGCGTGGGGGGCGTGGTCCTTCCCACCTTCTTCTGGGGGACTGAGCGCGAGCGACCACCAGCGATGCTGGCGGACCTGGGATTCGAAAGGAGCGAGTACGTCGTGGGGATGGATTTCCCCGCGAATATCCTGCCGAGCCTCTATTGCCGCGAAGAGTTCCTGGCCCTGTTGGTGCGGGAACTGCTGGGGCTGCTCATCAAGCAGCAGTACAAGCTGATCGTCCTGGTCAACGGGCATGGCGCCCGCAACCACCTGGACACGCTGCAGCGCCTGGCCGTCGAATTTTCGGCGACCTCTCCCGCGCGCGTGCTCCTAGCCACGGCGTGGCCCTCCAAGGGGGATCTGGACACCTTCACCGGGCACGCTGACGCCGGGGAGACATCGGTGATGATGGCCCTGTGCCCCGATGGCGTCGACGTGACGGCCCTGCCACAGACCTCTGAGCCCCTGCACAGCCGGGATTGGGCCATCGTCGACGCCGACACATTCAACGGCCAGCCGACAGCCGATCGTACCCTGCGGCCTGAATACGACCCGCGGACCAGGTCCACACCGGCCAAGGGTGAGCGGATCCTGACGCTGGCTACCGAGGACGTGGAAAGCGCTGTGCGTGAGGCCATGACCGCCCTAGGCATAGGCTAATCGCGCCCAGCACACCACAAACGGGCACGGGCGTCGTTCGTAGTACCGCCGTCAGGCGGGTCCGGATGCCCTGACGGGCACACTACAAGCGGAGCCGGTCACACGGCCAGTTTCTCACGCCGCAGTAACTGCGCGTTGATGGCCACAATGACGGTGCTCAGCGACATGAGCAATGCGCCAAGCGCTGGTGATAGCAAGATGCCGATCGGCGCCAGCACGCCCGCAGCCAAGGGCAGGGCGATGATATTGTATCCCGTCGCCCAAACCAGGTTCTGGATCATCTTGCGGTAGCTAGCCCGGCTCAGGGTGATGGCCCGCACGACATCCAACGGGTTGCTCTGCACCAGGATGATCCCGGCGGATTCGATGGCCACGTCCGTGCCGCTGCCGATGGCGATCCCCACATCGGCACGGGTCAGCGCGGGAGCATCGTTCACGCCATCGCCCACCATAGCCACCCGCCGACCATCGCGTTGTAGCTGGGCCACCTTCTCGTCCTTGTGCTCGGGCAACACCTCGGCAAAGTACTGGTCGATACCCAACTCGTCGGCCACGGACTTGGCTACAGCTTCGCTGTCTCCGGTGAGCATGGCTACTTGGATGCCCATCTCATGCAAGCGATCCACCGCCGTCCGGCTCTCCTCGCGGATCACATCCGCCAGGGCATACCCGGCGACGGCCCGGTCATCCTGAACCAGATAGATCACGCTCTGGCCTTTGGCGCTGGCCCGTTCGGTTAAGGCCGTGAGGTCGGCCGGAAGATCGAGCTTGAGCATCTCTAACAGGCGCGGCCCACCCACATAGACGGTATGTCCATCCGACTGGGCCTGCACGCCACGGCCCTTGATCGCCTCAAAGGAGGCTATGGACGGCAGGGCCAGCCCGCGGTCCTGTGCAGCGCGCACGATGGCGCGGGCCATGGTATGCTCCGAATCCCCCTCGATGGCCGCGGTGAGGGCCAGGGCGTGGTCCTGCTCCCAGCCGTTCGCGGTCACCATCTCCACCACGCCGAACTCTCCGGTGGTAAGTGTGCCCGTCTTGTCAAAGATGATCGTGTCGATCTCGCGTACCTCTTCCAGCGCCCGCCGGTCGCGCACCAGGATGCCGTTACGGGCACCCATCGCCGTGGTAATCGCCACCACCAGGGGGATAGCCAGGCCCAGGGCGTGGGGACAGGCGATGACCAGCACCGTGGCCACGCGCTCGATCACCTGCACGTTGAATCCAGTAGCGATAATCCAGGCCACGGCCGTGATGGCGGCGACGCCGAGCGCGATGTAAAAGAGCCAGCCAGCCGCGCGGTCGGCCAGCACCTGGGTGCTCGATTTGCTCTGTTGCGCTTGCTCAACGAGACGCATGATGCCCGCCAACGCGGTTCGATCGCCTGTGGCGGTCACCCGCGCCCGGAGGCTGCCCGTGTCGTTAATCGTTCCGGCAATCACCCGCGCTCCGGGCTCCTTACTCACCGGCCGAGACTCGCCTGTGATCATGGCCTCGTTCACGTCGGACTCGCCCTCCTCCACCTGGCCGTCAGCCGGGACGCTGGCCCCTGGCCTGATCAGGAAGAGATCACCCTCCCGCAGTTGCCCCACCGGCACCGACTCGGTGCTGCCATCCGGCAAGAGGCGCTCGGCCGTGTCGGGCATCAACCTGGCCAATTCGTCCAACGCCCCCGACGCCTGGCGCACGCTGCGCATCTCGATCCAGTGGCCCAGCAGCATGATGTCGATCAGGGTCACCAGTTCCCAATAAAAGGGCTCCGCTTGCGGCAAGACCAGGGTGGCCAGGCTGTATACCAGGGCGACGATGATGGCCAATGAGATCAAGGTCATCATCCCCGGCTGGCGGTTGCGCAGCTCGGGCACAGCCATCTGGAGAAAGGGGACGCCGCCGTAAGCAAACACGACGATGGCAAAGAGGGGCGCCACGAATTGGCTGCCTGGAAAGGCGGGCATGGTGAAACCCAGCAGCCGCTGAAGCATCTCGCTATAGAGCAGGACGGGGATAGAGAGCGCCAGGCTGACCCAGAAGAGGCGACGAAACATCAGTTCATGGCCCACATGGCTCACCTGCGCACCATGCCCTGCATGCTCGTCGTGCGCCGCTTGTTTTTCGTGCGCCGCATGGTTGCCGTGCTCACCCTCGGCCATACCGCCATGCCCGTCGTGATTCATCGCCTCGTGGTGAGGCAACCCCTCTCTTTCGGGAACCTCCGCTCGATCGTGAGCGGTATGGTCCATATCCTGCCCGTGAACGACGTGATCTGCCGCTTCGTGGGCCAGGGTCTCGTCACCCGTAGAAGCATGCCCCCCGTGGCCGGTATGCTGCGCCCTAGCGCCTGCCTGAGACTGCCCAGGTTCCCGGTGCTCCTTATGCGGCAGTGGCCGACCCTCCTGTGGCGTCACTGGTTCTGGGGAATGATTGTGCTGATGCTGCTCGTGCGCCTTATCCTCGTTCTTTCCCACTGCACCCTTTCCGTCCAATCTGCACCCCCTGCTTCATTGATCAAGCCACCACCTATCGCTGAGGGCTCGAGGTGGTTTGGGGGTAAAGCGAGCCCTCAGCAACGACGCCGTAAGCCATTTCAGATGTGAGGAATCCACGGACATCAACGCTCCAGATCCTCTCGCATGCTGTAGAATTCATCGCGGGTGATCTCGCCTCGAGCATACCGTTCTCTGAGAATATCTATGGCCGTCTTAACCGTAGCGCCCGTTCCTCTGTCGCGTGGCCGCCGGTATTGATAAGCCAGTGTGCCAAGGCCGAAAAGCACCAACAACGTACCAAAGATCATCATAGTCTTGCACTCCCTATCAAGCTAGCACTTTACGATCCGCCTAGGCGTGGCCCATATGGCGCTTACTGACCTCATAGCGGGCCGGCAAGAAGCCATGCTAGATCCGATTACTCTACGGACGACCTCAAGCCGTCTGCTCCCAGCACGCCTTGGCGCCTCCAGTTCCCTACATAGTAACGCTAGGCTACGCGGTGACTATTCGGATCGGGCCTGAGCATTGCTGGTTTGGCCATTTTATGGATCATGAGATTCATCCGTGTTCGGATCACCAGATCGCGCCATCGGGGGCTGGGAGAGCCTGTGCGTCTCCCACCGATCCCCATTCTCGCGGAGAGCATGCCGTATGGAGTGGTACTCGTCTGGCGTGATCTCGCCCCGCAGATAGCGCAGCGCCAGTCTCTCGATGGGATCCTGGTCGTCATGGAGCCCATGCCTAGCGGCATGCCACGACGGAAAGAGCCAACTGATCCCCCATACGGCCAGCACCGCCACGACAAAGCAGAGTAAAAGCAACAGTATGGCCATCATCATCGCTTATCCTCTCCACAGTCCCTATAGACGTGTCCAGACTCACATCGTAAGTATGAGCACTCCATATGAAGCATCTTTGGTGTTTGCGATAAGTCCCTGTAAAGAAAAAAAGGCGCTCCTCGTAAGGAGCGCCATCGGAGAGATGGCCTGCTTCAGGCGATAGGTATGCTGAAGGTAAAGGTGCTACCCTTGTTAGGCCCGTCACTCTGGGCGATAATCGTGCCTCCGTGGGCTTCCACCAGGTATTTGGCGATGGTCAAGCCAACCCCGGTGCCGCCTCCTGTCCGCGAGCGTGAGCGGTCCACGCGGTAAAAGCGATCAAAGAGCCTGGGCAAATGCTCGGCAGCGATGCCGATCCCGGTATCGCTCACCGAGACCTGGACCCGGTTCTGCTCCTGCCATGCATGTACCCTGACGGCGCCGCCGGATGGCGTGTACTGCAGCGCGTTTCCCACCAAGTTGAGCAACACCTGGCACAGCCGATCCTCGTCGGCCCGCACGGCTGGGAGGCCCGGGGCTACCTCGGTCGCGATCGTCACTTCTTTGTCCTGGAACTGGGGATACAGCCGATCAACGGTATCGGCAATCAGGTCCGCAATGGAAATGGGCTGCATATTCAGGGGAACGACACCCGCCTCCACGCGGCTCAATTCTTGCAGGTCGAGAACTAGGCGCTGCAACCGATCGGCTTCGCCGTAGATTCTCTCGTAGGTTGCTGCCTCCGCCGGAAGAACGCCGTCGATCAGCCCCTCCATGTAGCCCTTGATGCTCGTCAGCGGTGTGCGCAGCTCGTGGGCTACATTGCCGATCAATTCGTAGCGCATCCTCTCGGTCTGTTCTAGTGAGTTGGCCATCTGGTTAAAGTGGACGGCCAACTGCCCCAGTTCGTCTAGATCCTTGGCCTCGCTAACCTCGACACGTTCCGCATAGTGCCCGGCTGCGATCCGGCGGGCGGCCAACATCATCCGCTGAATGGGCAACGACACTTTGCGGCTAATGTACAAGCTCAGTCCAATAGCCAGCCCTGTAGCCACCAGGAGCGCCCGGGTCAGAGATTCGACCATGGCACGGCGAAAATTGGCAAACAGGTCCTCTCCCATCGTCGCCGCGTCGCCCATGTGTTCCGTCATCGCGGCGAGGTGCCGCTCAAAAGCCACCGGCATGTACAGCTCGGCGGCGGCATAGAGCACGATGCCTGCCGCCGCAATGATGATCAAGTAGGTGATGAGCAGCTTCCACACCAGACGACGCCGAATGTGAGATATGATATTCATGCGGGTTCATCCTCGAACCGATAGCCGATACCGCGCACCGTCTGGATCAGCCCCGGCAAGCCAAGCTTTTGGCGCACGTGGCCCATATGGACGTCGACCACGCGTTCCTCTCCGTAGAAATCATGGCCCCAAACCATCTCCAAGAGCTGGGCGCGGCTCAACACCAGGCGTGGATGCTGCGCCAACGCTTTGAGCAGCTCAAACTCAGTACCGGTGAGATCGACCGAACGATCATCGACCCAGGCCTCGCGACTCCCCAGGTCGATGCGCAGATGCTGAAATTGCAGAACTGCTGTTTCCGAGTTTGCCTGCCCAGTCTGTAGCCGCCGAAAAGCTGCCTTGATCCGGGCGACGAGCTCCCTCGGGCTGAAGGGCTTGGTCAGATAGTCGTCGGCGCCCACCGAGAGGCCCACGATCTTGTCCGTTTCCTCCGACTTGGCCGTGAGCATGATCACATAGACCTCGGACTGGCGACGCAAGCGCTGTAATAGCTCGATGCCATCGATGCCAGGCAACATGACATCCAGAACGACCAGGTCTGGCTTGAGGGCGCGGGCCGCCTTGAGGCCCGACGGGCCATCTTCAGCGGTGTACACCTCATAGCCCTCCTTGCGCAGGTAAGCAGTCACCAGCTCTAAAATAGAGCGCTCGTCATCGACAACCAGGATCTTTCTCATTGATTTTGCTCCTCAGTTAAATGATATCTTCTATTTACTTACTTGGGAAATCAGCTCCTTTCCCCTCACCTTCTACCTGAGCCCGCCCGTAGCCACGGCGCGTGGGTACCTGGGCTCTCGGGAATCCTTTACCAAATCTTCAAGATCGCTTTGCATGCCGTTGATGTAGCAATGCTAACATGTTACTGATGTGCTGCCGGAAAACCCGGTTGGACAGGACATCGGTCACGGCACGATGCTAGTGTCTGGTGGTCCAGAGTACTGGCCTGGTCCAGGCCAGCGTAAAATCAGGTTTGTCTGGAGGAGGAAAGGTTATGTCTCGTTCAGGTCATCCACGCCAGGACTCCCGGAAGGGACGCTCGCAGCCGACGCAGCTGCCAGCCAAGCGCTCCTCGCTACCTGTCGCCCTGCTCGCCATCCTGGTCGTGGGCGGGCTGGCCGCCATCTTTTCGCGGCCCAGTGCAGCGCCGGTAACGCAGCCCGTGCAAGCTGCTCCCGTCGTTGCGGCTAGCGCCAGCGCCGGCAGTGCTGTTAGCTCGGGGGCTGTGGTTCAGAGCACCAATGCTTCAGGTGTGGTCGTACAGAGTAGCTCGACTCAGCAAAAGGCGAGCACACCCCAAGATGCGACCCGCAGAGTGGTTCAGGCCGAGGACGGAGCGGTGCGATTGCCGGTGGCCGACCTGGTCGGAGAACAGGCTAGCTTTTACACCTATGAGGCTGCGGGGAAGACCATTCCCTTCTTTGTGATGCGCAGCTCTGATGGCGTGATCCGCGCCGCCTTCGATGCCTGCGACGTCTGCTTTGCTGCGGGGAAGGGCTATCATCAGGAGGGCGACGAGCTGGTGTGCAACAACTGCGGCTCGCGTTTTCCATCGGCGCAGATCAATGAAGTGAAGGGCGGCTGCAATCCCTCGCCGGTGGACCGCATCGTGGAGGGCGGTGACCTCATCATCAAGGCCCCCGACCTCGAGGCTGGAGCCAAGTACTTTTAGTGCAGTCAACCCATAGCACCAGGAAAGGATAGCTGATGTCAGGGAAAACCGAGGAGACGAGTAAATTGCCAGAATGCTGCCGCCCCGCAGCCGAAAGGAAGAGCCAAGGCTTGCTGTGGGGCCTGGTCTACGGCCTTGTGCCACACACCTTTTGCATTCTGTTCATCGTGTTCTCTATCGTGGGCGCCACAGTGGCCACCTCGTTCGTGCGCCAGGTGATGTTCGTGCCCTATCTGTTCCGGCTCATCGTGGCCCTATCGCTCGCCTTTGCTACACTCTCGGCCATCTTTTACCTGCGACGCAACGGCTTACTCTCCTGGGTCGGGGCGCGGCGCAAATGGCGCTACCTGAGCGTGATGTATGGCAGCACATTGGCCATCAACCTAGTGATGCTCTGGTTCATCTTCCCAGCTGTGGCCAACCTGGACCTATCGCCCAAGGTGCTCGCCGCACCGGCGGCCATATCTGCATCCCAGGGCTTGGTGGATCCCGCAAACCGGGACCAAGTGACGCTGCGTGTGGACCCCGCCAACCTGGAGCAGGTGACGCTGAGCGTGGATATCCCTTGCTCGGGTCACGCGCCCCTGATTATCGGGGAGATCAGGGATGTGCCCGGGGTACAGCAGACCAAGTACCAGAGCCCGAATATCTTCCAGGTCAGTTACGACAAGAGCGCGACCTCCGTGGAGGCAATCCTGGCCCAGGAGGTGTTCCAATCCTTCCCGGCCACGGTGGCGCCCTAGGCCCGAAAGGCTTCGTCATCCTGAACGTAGCGGTCGTCATCCTGAACGTAGCGGTCGTCATCCTGAACGTAGCGGTCGTCATCCTGAA
>CAYQDH010000180.1:0-9819 GCA_964416075.1 uncultured Anaerolineales bacterium
GCGGATGATAACCGGACTTGCGGAGAAGCATACCATCCCGGTCCTGGGTCAGGGGGATCTGGCACACACCTCGCGCGATTATCTGCCGGGGCAAGTCTGCGTGGATACCTACCAGTTTCCGCTGCTATTGCAGACTCCGCCCGGCCAGTATCCGCTGATCACTGGCTTTTACTATGCCCAAGGAGGCGGCTGGCAGCGACTGAACACTGGAGGCCAGGATCACCTTGCCCTGGTCACGCTGGAGGTGCGGGCCGTGGATCATCCGCCGGTGACAGGGCACCCCTTGTTTTCGAGGCTGGCGGAGGGTTTGCAGCTAGTCGGGGTCGACTTTGACCGAACCGTGCAGGGGCAGGTCCGGGTTTACTTGCACTGGTGGCAACCTCACTCCACGCGGAAGAACGATGTAAGTGCTCCCTTATCCGGGGCGCGGCTGCAGCTCACGGAAGGGGAGCAGGTACTGACGGAAGTATCGTTGCCCGACCTGGCGCCAAGTTCGGGAGTCACTGTTGTCGCGGACGTTGGCTCTCAAGTTCGAAATCTATCGTTAGCCGTTCTGCAAGGAGATGGGAAACAGCGGACTTGGAATGGGCCCTGGTGTTGGCCGGTAGGGACGATTTCCTTGCCTTCGATCCCTGACGACGCACATTACGTGCCATTGGGAGGCGAGATGGCTTTTGTGGGGTTCGACAATCTACCGCACAAGCTGAGCAGGGAGACAACTGTGTCGCTGAGTCCTCGTTTTCTAAGCTTGCGCCCCCTCTTGGCCGATTACGCCGTGTCGGTGGGTCTGCAGAGTGGTGAGAATGGCGGGGAAATCAAGTCGGATGGCATCCCTGCGTTGGGGGCTATTCCTACGCTCAAATGGGTTCGTGGCTGGGTAGTGACCGATCCGCATTCTCTGGTCGTGCCGCCCGACGCGGCACCAGACGTGGCAATGATCACGCTCTCTGTCTACGATGCCTTTACCCTGAGACCTTTGAATGTGCTGGATGATCGGTTGGCGCAACAGGGCCAGGGGACCTACCTGCAGTTGAGCACAGTGCCCGTTGAATAGGCGAAAGGATCTCAGTCGGGCAGCGTCACGAAGGTCGTGGCAGCTCCCGCCCCCCTAAGAGTGAGGCGATCGTAGAGCACAACCTCCAAGGTGTAGGATCCGCCCGGGAGAGGCTTGCCGTCGGGCCATGGGATGAGCACACGATCGCCGACCAATTCTCCGGGTTGCCAGAGGCTCGTGGGATAGGATCCTGCAAGTGGTGGGAGATCGCGTGACAGCTTTCTGTCCTGGCTGTCGTGCAGGCGTACGGAGACAGTATAGTTCAGGGGCGCCTGGCTTTCGGAACGCCAGTCTAGCCGTACGACCACTGCCTCTTCCTGGCGACTCAGGCCCGCGCCGACGAGCGAGATAACCGGAGCGACGTTCTCCGGCCCAAAAGCACCCAAGATCGGCTCGTGGCCCGTGGCCTGGCGTCGCCCCACCACGTGGATCGGTTCCAGGGCCAGGATATCCATCTCGGCCCCTGAAGCGGTGCGCGCCCTCTCCGGACGCTCGTCGTTCCAAACGGAGATACGCGGTACGTAGAGCCCTGATGGTGCATCGTTGGGCAGGGGGATATCGATGGAGACGCTCGTTCCTTCCAGCGGGGCGCTGCCTTCGGCCCAGGTGTTTGCGGGTTCCAGGAGGTGAGCCGTTGCGGCTACCAGGGCCACGCGGACCTGGTATTGTGGCCAGGGCTGGTTCCACGTGGTGATGATCCGCAAGGTTTGGCCCGGGGATGTTTGTTTGCTGTTCAGCTTATAGTTGAGGAGTTGGGCCTGACCCCAGACTACACCCTTGGGCTCATGGTGAAGATAGGGTGCGCGACTGAAATCGGCGACCAGGGGGCCTCGCAGATCGGTGGCCACGGGCTCATGCTGGGGTGAGATGGAGATCCACAGCGCGCACAAGACCAGTGCAGCACCCCCGATCAGTGCCCGCCGTCGAGTGCGAGGAGAATGGGGCCAGTCGTACAATAGAAAACCCAACCACACCGGTAACCCCAAAAGTGACATCCACCAGGCCAAGCGCCGCACCGGCGTTTTCTCCAGGTGCCAAATGATCTGGTGCGCTCCTGGCTCCAATCGCAGCCCCAGCAGCCCCAAGCCGGCCAAGGGCTCCACAGGACGCTCCTGGCCATCCACCGTCACGCGCCATCCAGGCATGTAGGTGGTGTGAAACGCCAGCAGCGCCGATGACGGGGTTGTGACCTGCCAGACTTCCCATCCCACGCTGCTCCGCAGCATGGTAGCCGAGTCGACTCGTCCCTCCAGGGCCAGAGGAGATGGCTTGGCTCCCCCTTGCCACTGCGCCGCCGAGACATAGGGCCGGGGGACCATCTCTCGAGGCAGGTACTCGGATCTCACCGTCGTTCCGATGTTGCCCGAGTAGGTTTCGTAGAACATCAGTCGTTCGGGCGATATGTCGGCCTCACTCAAGGGGAGGCGATCTACTCGGAGCCCTGCCAACCCCGTTGCGGCGGCCAGGACGACGATTACCAGGGCCATGGCCTTGCCGCCCTTGGCGGGCAGGATGGCAGGGATATGGCTAGACAACAGGGCGATGGCCAGGGCTTGCACGGAAAGCAAGCGCCATGGGAACTGGGCCATGGGGAGCAAAGGCAGGTGGTCCCATATCCACCGCGAACCGGGTGTGATAAGCCAGGTGTAGGTGACCAGGGCGACCAGGCCAAGTCCTTGCAGCGGCTCGATCCTGTCTCGCTTGAGCCGTCGTGCGAGCAGCGCCAAAATGCCCCCCAGTGCGAGGATGGCCTGTCCGAGGCCCATACTAAAAGGGTTCCGCTTGCCGTCTATGGTGTAATCGTGCCAGATCTGCATCTGAACCAGGTTAGTCGATCGAAAGTGTCCGGCGTAGTTGAAATACCCCGTGGTCTGCTCCTGCAACTGCACCAAAGGTTGCTCCTTGAGCGCCGGAATCCAGAACCAGGCGCTCAGGACGAGACCCAAGGCCATCGCCCCGATGCCGTAACCGAGAGTCTGCCATATGGAGCGTTCCTTCTGGCTGGCCGCCCGCAGAAGCAGGGCCAGCACCAGCAAGGGGCTAAAGAGCAGGGCCGAGATATTGTGGGTGAGCATCAAGAGCGCATAACTCGCGGCCATCAAGGCGACGTTGCGGAGGGAGGGGTGTTGTTCGAGCCTCAGTAGGGCATAGAGGATAAGGGGATAGATGGCCATGGCGTAGAACTCGGAGAGTGAGTCTCCTCGCACATAGACATTGATAAGGTGGAAAGGGGCAAAAGTGTAGGTCGCCGAGGCCAACAGTGCTGCCCAGGGCCCTGCCCCCATGCGGCGCACCAACGCGTAGGTGGCGGCCCCAGCGACGACAAAGCCTCCCAGCTGGGCCCATTTGATACTCCACAAGACGCCCGCTCCCGCAAGGTCCAGGATGGCCGCCAGATAGTAAGGGAAAGAGGCATAATAGCGGAAGAAAGGATAGCCCAAGCCAAAAGCTCCCAGAGACATCCACTGTGCCGGCACAGCCCCACTGCGGATGCTCGCAGCCAGCTCATAGGTGCGCTGCAGCAAAAAGGGGGAATCGCCACCCGCTCGAGTGTTGACTATGCCGGGACCGACCAGCAGGGGTAAGGCGGCAATCACAGATATCAGGATCGCCAGTAGGAAGGCGAAATCCACCTTCCGCCATATCGTGTATTCGCCAGGGAAGAGCCTGCGGCGATCGATCATGGCACTCGCTTTTTCGCTCCTGGCTATGGCGTTCTGGCTGGCTGTATTCATGGGACGATATCCAGGGTGACGGTCGTCTCAGCGCTGGGTTGGCCCTGCGAGTCCACCCGCTGCAGCCGTGTCATCGTTTCCCATGCATATAGACCCACGACCATCTGGCAGTCGCCTTGGTCGCAGTCCTCCGCCAGATCGATCAAATGCGAGTCTGCGATCGTATCACCAGGGCGCCAGAGATTGGTTGTGTAATAGCCTCCGGTCGGCGGCCCGTCATGTTGGCCGATGGGCTGCTCGCCCTTGAGGATGTGACAAAACACGGTATAGCTCGCGGGGACTTGCTGCTCAGCTCGCCAATAAAGTGTGACCGCCAGTTGGCGGTCGCTGCGTTCCTCGGTGGTGTAGCCGACCAGTGCGATGCCCTCTTGCCAGCGAGCGTCCGCATTCGTGGGCACGACCGAGGGAGGTAGAGTGCGCAAGGTCACGTAGAGCAGGCGGCTTGCTGGCTCGAGGTCGCCGCGCTCTTGCGCCCCTTCGCGAACTGCGATCACCCTGCCGGTGGGCAACATCGGAAGGAATACCTGATTATCTTCAAAGGGCCACAGTACCAGGAGCAAATCTGCGCCAGGACTGACAACCATGCGCCCCGCGCTTGGCGGCTCTGTCGAGAGTGCGGGCGACTGGGGACATAGATAGCGCACCGAGGGCCAGTTCTGCCACAGCCGTGGCGCCATGTAGACGTGCCTGAGTGGGGAGGCGGGGGCGCGCGATACCTTCAGGCCGCCTTGCCACGCGGAGCCGAGGAAGGTGTTCACCTCGACTGCCATCTCGGTGGCCCCGGCCTCCAGGTTATAGTATGCTGCCGTACTATGGACATGGCGCCAGTACACCCCCGTACCCAGCATGGCACTCAATGCTAGGATCACCCACACTAGAATACCGCCCAGCCGCTCCCGTCCATAACGCGTCAGGAGCGACCAAAATTCTGCCAGGCCAATGGCCGGGAAGAAAAACAGCACTGGCAATATACCCGATGCCCGCAGGAAATGAGGCGCGTCCTCTGCCAGGATGGTGGACCAGATCATCACCCCGAGCCATATCAGTCCCAGAGCGTACGCGGAGCGCCGCCACGCTTTGCGGATCGACAGGATCAGCCCGCCCCAAAAGGCCAGACCTAGCAGTGGGTCAAAGATCGGGCGCCCAGGTACGTTGTGTCGAGGGATAGTATCCCCACGATCCACAAACGCTCTGAACGTGCGCCACAGGTGCCTCACGAAGGTCCCCCACGGGTCTCCCCCATTGATAATGGGGTTAAGGATGGAGACTTGCGCGGTGCGTCCCAGGGTAGTTTCCCAATGGTGTGCGAAATAAGCGAACAGTGGCAGCGCGACCAGCAGGCTAGCCACGCCGAATGCGAGCCATCCACACAGCCAGAAACGACGATGATCTCTCACCAGGGTATAGAGCGCAAACAAGAGGAGGGCCACAACGCTTAGACGTGCGGCCAGGTATGTGTAAAAACAGACACCGTAGAGCAGGCCCGCACCGACTAGGCACAGCAAACCTTGTCTGCGGGCTCCATCCGCAGCAATGTCCAGGCCTTGCCAAAGCAACAGCAGCGAGCAGGCAGCGAGGGGGAAAAAGGTTCCTGCGCGGAATCCAATACGGCTGAGGTTTAGCGTCCAGACGGTGGTGGCAGAAAGAAAGGCAGCTAGGATGCCTACTCGCTGCCCGTAGAGGCGGGCCCCCAGTGCATAGACAGATGGTATACTGAGTATTCCTACAAGAGCTGAGACCAGGCGAAGGGCCGCGGGCGAGCGACCCAGCAATCCCAAGCTGAGCGCCTGCAAATATATGAACAACGGTTCCCGGCCATTGTTCGCCTCAAAGAAGATGGGCCTGGCTCCCTCCAACACGTGTAGCGCATCGAGCCCGTTATAGGCTTCGTCGCGATATAGCCCGGGGGGCAGCGTGCCGATGGCATAGAGGCGCAAGCCTGCCCCGAATGCCGTGATGAGCGCGACGATGAGCCATGGCCTGGTTATCGCAGGGTGTGGGCGTGTCAACTCGTTGATCCTTACATGAAGGGCAGAGAGGGCCTGATGCCGGGCAAGGGTTCCTCGCGATCGCCCCGCTGGGCTAGCTTACGCAGGGCATACTCCCGCAACATGGCCAGGGTTTCCATGCCTTGCGACACCGTGCGCAGTTGTAGGTCGGGGACATGGTTATCATAGAACTGGGCGGCTACATCCAGGGGTATCTCCAGGCGGCCATATACCCAGGCCAAGAGCTCCCCATATAGCGTGGTATGTGCGAACTCTCCGAAGGATGTTGCGGGCTGGCCATCCCAGGTTAAGCGCTGCAGCTCCGCCAAGAGCCCGCCCGAGATAACCGCTTCCACCACGGGCACGGTCTCTGGGCCAAAGTGCCAGTAGTCGTGGGCTGAGAGGTCCTGCAGGTGCGGCTCGGATGCCACAAAGAGGAGTTCCGCCATCTGTCGCCCATACACCTTGTAGCCGCTGCTCAGATCGGGTACATGTCCGGTGTGGCAGTGGGCCAGGTTCATCGCTTGCCCTTTGCGGGCGAGCGCAAAAGCCAGCGCATCGAGGGTCACCTGGTCGAGGAGGGTTTCCAACTCCCCACGTATCCAGCCCATGGGATGGTGGCGGCTTCGTCGGGCTCCCAGCACGATGAGTCGAGTGTGGGCGTAGGAATCGTGGAGCAGGCTGGCAGCCCGCAACAGGGCGGGCATATCGGCCACGCCGTGGTCCCCATCACCGTCTCGGGTCACGAGGTAGGCCAGGTCGGGCTGCTCCGCCAAGAGAACTCTCATCGCCTCTCGCACCGCCCACAATTTGCCCTTGTTCTCGGGCAGCAAGATCAGTCGGAAAGCTTGCCGTTGCTCGCGCCAGAGGCGATCGCGAACTCGTTCGGCGATACTGGCGGTGCGTACATCCCCATCGATGACCACACAGATGTTCTTTAAGTGAATATAATGATGGCAGTCCCCCAAGGTCATCCACAACAGATGCTGTACCGTATCATCTGTGGGACGGGACGAAAAGTAGGCTGGGATCACCATGCCTGTTGTGCAGGCAAGTGAGCTCTGGTCGCTCCACGGTTCCATATCGACTCCGGCTATTCCTCTGTAGGCCACAGTCTGCGCCCCACAGAATGTGGGCCTCGTTCTGTTAGCCATATCTTGTGGGGCACAGAATGACACCAAGACTCAACTCTGTCAAGTGGCGGATGGGCACGCCGGGGTTACGGAAGGTTGCCGTTTCGTGGTTCGGCTGTATGGCTGCGGTTGTGTATAATATGCTCTCGCGAACCTGTCGCGACAGGATAGCCTTTATAACGTTCGAGCTGGTCGGCCTTGATTACGTACTGCCGTCTGTATCGCGGAGGAAGCATGCCCCACGAGCGTTTTCGGTTCAAAACCATGCAGGCTCTTCTGAGCAAGAGCCAGGAGTTGGGTCTCGACCTGCCGGTTGAAAGTGATACTAGTGTCCTGGTGCGCAAGGTTCGCATCGGGCGCAAAGAGACGCCCAATGCCTTGGCCGTCCACCCCATGGAAGGTTGTGATGGCACAGCCGACGGCAAACCGGATACGCTCAGCTTGCGTCGATACCTGCGATTTGCAGAGGGCGGGGCGGGCTTGCTCTGGTTTGAGGCTACCGCCATCGCCCCGGAGGCTCGTGCGAATCCTCGGCAGTTGTTGCTGGTACCCGCGAACGCGCGGGCTTTTGCTGATCTGCGCGGGGCGGCTCTTGCCGCAGGGCGCGAGAGAAATGGCGCTGATTACCGGCCTTTTACTACCATTCAGCTAGCCCACTCGGGTCGCTATAGCCGTCCTGGAGATCGGCCTGCCCCTATCTTGGCGCATCACGATGGGGTGCTGGATGGTGTGCACAAGCTGCCTAAGGACTATCCTCTAATCACCGATGAGGCGCTAGATGGCCTGCAAGATCGCTACGTGGAGGCCGCTCGCCTGGCGCGCGAGTGTGGTTTCGATGGTGTGGACATCAAGAGTTGCCACCGTTATCTCATATCCGAGCTGCTAGCTGCGCACACGAGGCCGGGGCGCTATGGTGGCTCGTTCGAGAACCGCACCCGCTTTCTGTTGGGCGTAGTTCGGCGCGTGCGCCAGGAGGTGCCCGACCTGGAGGTCACCATCCGTCTCAACGTCTATGATGGACACCCGTACCCCTGGGGGTGGGGTGTCAGCAGGGATGATGTGGGTGTACCTGACCTAGCCGAGCCATTGCAGCTCATCGGCCTGCTCAAGGAGGCGGGCGTGAGCTTGATCAATGTCACCGCAGGCAATCCCTACTTTACACCGCACATCAACCGCCCCTTCGATACGAACGTCAGTGGAGGCTATACCCCGACCGAGCATCCGCTCGTTGGGGTGATGCGACTGATCGATCTGGCACGCCAGGTCAAAAAGGCCCATCCTGACATTGTGGTGGTAGGCACCGGCTATTCCTGGCTACGCCAACATCTGGGGCATGTCGCTGCGGGAGTAATTAGCAGAGGCTGGGCTGATATCGTGGGCGTGGGGCGGGGGGCCTTTGCCTATCCCGACTTTGCCCGAGACCTGCTGGTCCAAGGAAAGATGGAGCCCAGGTCTTGTTGCATCACCTGCAGCCGATGTACACAGATCATGCGTGATGGCGGGCGTTCTGGATGTGTCCCGCTGGACAGAGAGGTTTATGGGCCCATCTATGCCCAGGGGCGTGAGGGCAAGGTCTGACCCCGTGGGCTTGGGGCGGAGCGTTTGGAACTAGTCGGAATTCCGCAGAGATCTACCTAGGAGGCCGATTTGGTCGCTGTCTTGCGTTTTCTTGGCAATGTGTTGGTAGCCATTCTGGTCATCGTCCTCACGGTCGCTATCCTATTGACAGGTTATGGCGCGGTGATGGCCTCTGTTTGGGAGACTGCAGACCCCTATGATGGCGTAGCTGGCGGGGCATGGGCTGACATCGACGGACAAAGTATCTACTATCAGGTCGTTGGGCCGGAAGAAGGAACAGCCGTTCTGCTCATCCATGGCCTTGGTGTGGAGGGCTTGCAGGTCTGGAACGACAGCGGCCTCCAGCTATCCAGGTCCGGCTTGCGCGTCATCTCGGCGGATTTGAGTGGGTTCGGTTATTCCACACGAGAGACCTCGGGTGACGCATCGCTCGACTATCAGGCCGAGACTCTCGTTACGCTGCTGGATCAACTGCAGGTAGAACAGATCACGGCCGTAGGCCAGGGGTGGGGAGGAGCCGTGGCGCTACGCCTGGCGGAGGATCGCCCGGACCTAGTGCAGCAGGTGGTTCTCGTTGCGCCCTGGCTTGGCGAGAGTCCCTCGATCTGGCCACCCCTTCTCAAGCTCCCGTATGCTAGTCGGGGCGCCGCGTGGGTGGTTGGCTCAGGCGGCCCCATCTGGAGGCTAGTGCGTCGTCTGGGGTTCGACAGTCGGGCATCGCTTACTCCAGAACTGCTCTCGAACATGCAACAGCCGACACACGTGCGAGGCACGGTGGATGCGCTGCTGAGCAGGTTCCTTGCTCGTCCGGAGGGTATCGCGGATCTCGATGTTTCCCGGGTACGGGTGCCTGTGCTGATCATTGCCGGAGACAAGGACCGTTTCGCGCGACTAGAAGATGTGGAAAGGCTTGCGAAGCGGTTTCCCGATGCGACGTTGGTGACCGTAGAGGATGCGGGTCATTACGTGCACATCGAGCAGAGCCTGGCTGTGAATCGAGATGTGGCGCAGTTCTGCCTGGGCAACAATCCCTAGATTGGCGATCTTGTTCTCACCGCGGCGAGGAAAGGATAGCTCTAGTCCTCGCGGTAATGGCAACCGTGGCTCTCGCGATTTTCCCACGCTGCGTGAGCCACCACCGTGGCCGCCAACACCGCATTGCGCAAGCTGATGATCTCGGTGTCCAGGCGCGTGGCGCGGTAAAAGGCGTCGATATCTTGGCGCAGATTGGCCAGGTCGCGCAAAGCGCGCTCCAGGCGTCGGCGGCTGCGCACCAGTCCCACATAGTACCACATGGTGTGCTTGATCGTCGCCATGTCATGTTCCATGAG
>CAYQDH010000181.1:0-9768 GCA_964416075.1 uncultured Anaerolineales bacterium
TGCGGATATCCAGCTTGTACCCTTGCTGCGTGCAATAGACCGAGGCCGGATTGGGCATATTCGCCTGAGGAGTGCCCGTGGCAGCCGTATCAGGCGCCTGCGCCTGGGGCGCTCTGCAGGCTGTCAGTGCCATCATAATCATCGTGAATGCCAAGATCTTGATCATTTTCCCCTCATATCGTTGTCCCCGCTGTTTGACCTCGGGTTCAAGTTCACCTTGTCTCGTCCATGCGCCACTTCCAAGCATACCAGACGATCAGCACGGTGAGCGCCACCTCCACAACGCCAAAGGCGATATAAAAAGCCCAGGCCTCCCCCACCAGATTCCAAACATTCACAGCGGTGTAGAGCACACCCAGGACGATGTTGGCCCAGCGGTTCACCCCGCGCCTGAGCGCCGTGGATAGGAAGATCATGACGGCAGGGATCAGCATCAAGATCGAGGCGCTGAGCAAAGAACCCTGGGTGACGAGCAAGGGGCCCATTCGTCCGGCCATCATCTCCTCGATCTGACCCGTCTTGAACAGTGACAAATGGTCAGCATAGATGTACAGGAACATCAGAGCCGCCCATAGTGCCGCAAGCTTGATCTTGACACTTGTTTTCATATCTTGCAGTCCCGTGGTCTCACTCTTGGTATTCATCTTTTTCTCCTTTTTTGCTTTGCCCCATGGCGCGGGCTGCCATTTGGGAATATAGCATTGGGTTGGAAACCCCAATGCTGATACCGCAAGTACGTTGAAACGTACTAAACTGCATTAAAACGTGATTTATCACGTTTCGCCTAACAGGAACGGAATTCATTCCGTGAACGTTCACGGCCACGTGGCGGGTATCGCGTTACCGCATTAATTCCTTAACATTCATGATATCCTGCTTATCCATGTAAGGTCTGGGTAGTGTTCGAGTCGGTTTACCTCTTATTTTTCTCGTTTTCCGTGGTTCTATCCCGCAGCAGCACAATCCCCAGCCAGACGAACCAGATGATCTGGCCCAAGCCAAAGACCCCGGTCAGCAGGCCGGTCAACCCCGGGACCAGTGAGACGATGCCCACCGCGCCAACCAACAGGCCGAGGATATTCACGCCCTTGCGAAGGGCGCCCGCCCGCAGCGCGGCCAGGCTGACCAGCAGCGTCCACAGGCCGCCCAGGATCTCGCCGTTGCCGTTGCCCAGCCCGGAGGCCACGGATTCGATCACCTGCCAGGTCAGCGCGGCCTGGCCCGGATCCTGAGCATAGAGCGCGACGACGGGGGCGATCCCCGCGTTCGAGACCATGCCGCTGGCGATCAGCGAGCCGGCCCAGATGATCCCCATCGCGGTGGCCACCTGCATAAGCGCTGGCGCGCCGGATTTCAGCCTATCGTACAGCGCCAGCGACAGGACGATCAGAAAGACGCCAAAGAACACGTACATCAGCAGGTTGGTCGAAAAGATGACCATCTGTTTCTCGACGAGCAGGGCCACCTTTTGGGCCGGGTCGGTGATGCTGGGGTAGTCCAGGACCACGAGAAAGAGGGCCATCCCGATCAGGTAGGCGAGCGCCATGTACAGCGCCGCGAAACCGCCAAATCTCCGCCAAGCTTTCATGTTTGTCTCCTTTTTTCGTTCATCTTCTCTCATCTGTGTTCATCATCCCCGGATCGGTGTTCATCGGTGTAGAATCCCGCGCTCCTGTCCGTCACTCAGCTCTACAGCTCGTTCGTCGCCGTTCTGGCAGGCAGGGCGGCCATCGCGGACGGATTGAATCCCTTGACGATCATCCAGACGGCAAAGACCATCTCCTGAATGGCGGTTGGGATCAACAAGAACCCTATTCCCACTCCGATTTCTGGGGCCAAGTGCAGTGGACCAAACATGCTTGCAATGTTGGCGATAAAGTACAACACGGCGCCAACAACACCCCAGCCCGACATCCAACGAGGAATGAGCCTGGTACGATAGAACAGGGCGAAGAACATCAGCGTACCGACGCTGAAAACGATTGCCGCGATCTGTGGGATCCACTCTCCCGCGGCGAGCAGCATGGCGCCCAGTGTTCGAAAAATGGCTGCATCCGCCGCTCCCGTCTTTCCATAGACCTCGCTCAAAGTCAACAACAGGAAAAAACGGATCACCAGGAGCATTTCGCATACCTGTTCGAGTACTCCCCTGAACAGGACAGCCCCGAACGCCAGGACTTGATTGTGCCTGCTAAAGATCGGGTACAACAGTACCGGAACCATGACCAGGGATAATCCCATCAGCAAGACGAGGAGTGTTCCGATAATCCATGACGTTGCACTGGCATCTATATTGAATGGATACGTCGCCCCCGCCCTGATCGGGGCGGTCACAACACCGGCTAGGATGCCGGAAACCGTCCCAATGATGAACAGAATTCCAACGATCACGGCGGTCTTTCTGTAGGTGTTCACTCTAGCTCTCCTTTTTTCCGAGCGATTTTGCCGTCTGACTGTTCCGCCTGGCCTGGCCCGGGCCCAGTCGGGGGGTCGGGCTCGACGGGACTGACCGAGATCAAGGTCAAGCCCAGATCACGCACTTTTTTCAGCAAGCCGTGCAGCGCGGCCTGGTCGACCACCGGGCCGGTGAGGAGCGTATCGCCGTTCTCTTCCAGCGTGATGGCCAGGCCGCCAAACCAGTCACTCCACTCGCGCCCCAGCTGGCCCTTGATCCGGATCTGGTAGATCACCGGTCGATCCGGATCAGTTTCTGGATTGGGTCTGTTGTTTGCCATAGTCAGGGCCAATCCATTTCCAAGCGTACCAAACGACCAGTAAGGCGAACACAAGTTGTGCTGTGGCCCAAACAATCGCGTAACCCGTAGGGGATCCCAGCGCAAAAACTAGAACCCAAAAAACAAGAACTACAATCGCATAGAACGCGCCTATGACGCGGTTCGCCCAACGGCTCGCGGGAGACCTGAGCGTCACGGTCAAGGCGCTCATCAAGATGTGACCTACGAGCAGTATCGACATGATCGACAGTAGTCCGCTGGATGCTACGATGGGTCCGGTATTTGCAAGCAAAGACTGGAGTGCCACCGGATCGCTTAGGCGGTAGGTGTCCCCATTCAAGCTGCTTAGCATTCCTGCGAGCCATAGCACCGCGAGGATTATCCGCACATCTAGCGGATTTCTTGCGGCCTCTTGGTTTGTGTTCATTCTTATCTCCTTTCTTGAACGTTACAGATGCGTTTCGTTGGATCCGACTTAATGTGGTCGCCACCCGGTTCCCAAGGGTTGGAATGGGCTGGAAATATCATCAAAGGCAAACCTCCTTTCCGAGTAGCTTATTACTGCCCAAGACACGATCAGTATAAGGCCTGCACGGTGTTAGCGTGTAGACACCTAAGTGTGGATAGGTGGTGTTGTTTTTGGAGTTATGGCGGGGGGCATGGATGAAGGATTGGCAGCCGGTTTCGTGCCCGAGGGCGATTCCGGCGCCCATGTGCGTCGTCTGGTCCAGCGGACGAGGATGAAGGATTGGCAGTGTGTTTCGCGCCGGAGGGCGATGCGTGTGCCCATGTGCATTGTCTGGCCCAGCGGACGAGGATGAAGGATTGGCAGTGTGTTTCGCGCCGGAGGGCGATTGCGGCGCCCATGTGCGTCGTCTGCTCCAGCGCGCCCCTACGGCCAATCCTTCATCCCTACAGATAACGGTGTTCTATAAGGGCGCGCCGTCTTCTGTAGGGGTGCAAGGAACCGGCGTCGAGACACACTCGACCGGACCTCGCGCTTGGGCTCACGAAACACCCTGGGCCACGATGCGCACTACGGTTCCTTCACCCATCGCGCACCAACCGGCGAGATCGCGGGGGGCATGGATGAAGGATTGGTGGCGCGTTGAGTTATGCAAACAACTGCTACAACAAGCCCAGCTCGCGGGCGCGGGCTATGGCTTCGGTGCGACTGGCCACTTGCAGCTTGTCATAGATCCTGCGGTTGTGCCCTTTGACGGTGTCCAGGGCCAGGTAAAGCCGCTCGCCAATCTCGCGGTTCGAGAGCCCCTGGGCGACGAGTTGCAGCACTTGCAGCTCGCGTGGGCTCAACGGCTCGATCAGCGGCTGGACAGCGGGTTTGCCTTCGCTCTTCCCTGAGCCGGACGCCAGTCCAGCCGGAACAGGCTGCCCCTCGGCGTCGAACGCGGACAGCAGCTTGGCGATATAGCCCGGCATCACCCCGCGAGCCGCCGCTTCGGCAAGTAGCCTGGCCATCGGCAGCCCTTCGTCCAGAAAAAGCCGGATCGAGCCGCCCGGCTCGGCCAGCGCCAGCGCCTCGCCCAGCAGCCGCACAGCCTCGTCCTTTTCGCCGTGCGCCCGGAGCGCCACCGCCCGCAGGACCAGCACCTCGAGCCGCTCATCCGGCCGACCCTTGGCTTCCACCTGTTGGCGCCGTGGCTCCAGCGCCGCCAGCGCCGCGGACGGGTCGCCCTGGGCCAGGAGCGCCCTGGCCCGGCTGAGGGGCAGATCGTGGGCCTGGGCCAGGCGAGCGGCCGCCGCCGGATCGCCCTGCCTCAGCAGGACAAGGACCTGCGCGGCAGCGACCTCGGGCAGCCAACGCTGTAAGTCGTGCTGGCGCGCGGACCGCTCCGTCTCCGCCAGCATGGTGGCCGCGCCGGCCAGATCCCCCTGGGCCAGCTTTACGCGGGCCAGAAAGGCCTCGCAGATGACGAACCTGCCCGTGTCTTCCGCCTGCCGCGCCAGTTGCACGCTTTGCAGCGCGTGTTGTTCGGCGGCGCCCAGATCGTTCCATTCATAGCATATCTGGGCCAGGCCGAGATGCGCAAGGTTGGCAAGCGGCAGCGGCCGATCGCCAAACAGCTGCAGCACGCGCCGGTAACTCTGCGCCGCCAGATGGAGCTGGTGACCTTGTGCCTGTAGGTCGGCCAGGCCGAGCGTGGCCGCTATGATGGTGATGGTATTCCCGGATGCCTCGCTGATGGAGATGGCTTCGCTATAGGCCCGCATGGCCGCGTCACGGTCGCCCTGGAGGTGGTAGGCATACCCCAGCTTCCAGATGGTAAAGGTGCGGAAGGACAGGTTGTCGGGGGCCAGATACTCCAGGGCGCGTTGCGACAGGGCGATGATGGTACCTGCCTGGTCCTGATTGACAGCCATCGTGGCCCGTATGGCGGCGATACGTCCTATAGTGTCCCGGGTCTTGGCAGCGCCGTCAGCAGTGCCGGCGGCGGCGCCGTTGGCAGCCCCCCCGGCGTGGCTCGGGAGGGCCTCGGCGTCGCGCAGGGCTGCTTCGGCGGATTCCAGTTTCTGTTCAGCGACGGTCTTTTGGCCGGACACCAGCAACACCGAGGCGTACGTCGTCCATAGCGAGGGATGGGCATCCAGCACCGCCTTGGGCAGCGACTCCAGCCAGCTCAGCACGGGAGCCACCGCGCCGCGAAAGTGCAAGAGCGTCCCTTTGCCTTCTATCAGGCGCTCGGCGCGCTCCACATCGTGGGCGGCCACCGCATGATGAAACGCCTCGATCTCCAACCCATGGTCTTCGTACCATTGGCTGGCCCGGATGTGGTATGGGGCCGCGTGGTCGCCCTGCTGCGGCAGCCGCTGCTGCAATCGTTGGCGCAGCAATTCGGCGAAAAGATGATGATAGCGGTACCAGCGCCGCTCGTTGTCCAGGGGGACGATGAACAGGTTGGCGCGCTCGAGGTATTCCAGGGTGGCTTGACCCGAAGCGGAGGGTGTGGGATGCGGGTCGGCATCCCCATGCAGGACGGCGTCACAAAGCGAGCCGCACAGGCGGTCCAGGATGGAGGTGCGCAACAGAAAAGCCTGCACCTCTTCCGATTGCTGATGCAGGACCTCCTCGACCAGATAATCCAGCACGAAATGGTGGCTGCCGCTGAAAGACCGGATGAAACCGGCGGCGTCTCGCTGTCCCGGCGTGGAGATCGTCCCCTGCAGCGCCAGGGCGGCCAATTGCAGGCCGGCGATCCAGCCCTCGGTGCGAGCTTCCAGCGCGGCGATCTCTTGCGGCGAGAGGTCCAGCCCCATCACCTGGTTGAGAAATCCGGCGGCCTCGGCGGGGGTAAAGCGCAAGTCGGCGGCGCGCAGCTCGGTCAGCTGGTTCCGGGCGCGTAACCGGGCCAGGGGTAGATCGGGGTCCTCGCGGGTGGCGATCACCAGGTGCATCTGGGGCGGCAGGTGCTCCAGCAGGTAGGTGAGGGCGCCGTCGACGGACGTCGGCGCATCGACGCCCGCCGGCGCATCGACGGCCGCCGGAGCGTCGACCGGCGTCGCCGCGCCAACCGGTTTGGCTTCGATGGCGTGATAGTCGTCGAGGACCAGGGCAAACGGGCCGGGGAGGGCGGTGATCTCGTTGATCAGGGCCGTCAGGACCGACTCGGTTGGCGGCGGCTGAGGGGATTGCAGCGCCCCCAACACCCCTGCGCCGATATTCGCCGCGTCCCCACCGCCGCGCTCGCCGCCAACGCCACGTTCGCCGCGAACGCAGCTCAGAGCCAGCGTGCGCAAGGCCGCGATGAGGTAGGTCAGAAAGCGTGCGGGGTCGCTATCCCCCTCGTCCAGCGACAGCCAGGCCACCGCTCGTCCGCAGCGGGCGACCCATTCGCTAAGCAGCGTGGTCTTGCCGAAACCGGCGGGGGCTGAGATGAGGGTCAGCTTATGGCGCGCGGAGAGACCCTCGTTCAGCCGCTCGACCAGGCGCGAGCGCGGGACCACTTGGGGCCGCGGCGGGGGGATATAGAGTTTCGTCGCCAAAATCGGCATAGGCATGGGCCCATTATAGGGCACACACCCAGAAAAATCGAGCCCGGCCCCCTCGGCGCCATCTTGTCCGCGCACGAAACGGACCACCAAAGATAGTGTCTCATGTCCGGCGAGACCTATTGGCCTTTCGCCACCTGCAACCGGCACCAGGCATAGAGCGCGTCATAGACCTCGAACTGGTGATCCAGGTTTTCCATGTCCTCGGGATAGCGCAGGCTGTAGCCCGAGGCGATCGCTTCCAGGCCATAGCCCACCGGCTCCTGGTCGTAGCCGTCGTTGGTATCGGCGGCATGGACGATCTTGGCCAGCTTGAGCAAGCCGGGCTCCTTGAGCCCATACTTGTCGATGATGGACTCGAAGGAGCAGCGCCCCTCGTGATGCCCCAGCTCCACGCCCGGGGCGTCGAAGGGGATGGCTCCCGTCGACCGGACCACCTCCTCGATGCGGCTGACCGGCACGTAGATGAACTCGGCCTCGCTATCCACAAAGCGGCTGATCAGCCAGGGGCAGGCCACGCGGTCCACATGCACGTGCGAACGAGTAACCCATTTCATAATCTACCTCCTCGCATAATATAGGGTGACGGTTTCGACAGGATGAACAGGATTTCCAGGATTGGGGAATCTACGCCCAATCCTTTCTTCACAATGGGGAATCTGCACCGTGCGCACGCAAACCAGCGGATCGCGTGGTCCTACCTTCATGTTGCACCTCCTGCATATTCGTTCCCCACTCCGGATACTGCCGCGCCGAGCATCTCGACCCTGACAGGATCGAAGGTCACGAGCTCATCGGGCTGAAGGCGTGATATAGCCCATCGAACAGGGCGAACCCATGTGCCTCGAGCTGGGCATCCGGGAGGCCGCTACGCGCCCATCCCTCGATGAGGCGCTCGACACCGGCAGTCTCGGGCCGTGAGGAGGCCTCGTCGTGCAGATCGATCTCGTGGACGATCTCCGCCAGGATACGCAGCGCTGGCTCATCGAGGTCGAAAGCCCGTATGAGCACCTCAAACGTGCACAACGGGCCGCGGTGACTGAAATCGCCCCCCTCCATATCGAAGGAGACCTCGCCCGGCTCCGGTGCGAGGGCGTAGCGGATCGTTGCCTGGGGGTTCACGTAGCGACGAATGAGCCAGATACACGCCAGGCGATCGACGTAGGGGTGAGGCCGCGTCACCCAGCGCTTATCACGATACATGTCCAGGTTGGCATGGGGCACCCCGGCCGGCGGTGTAGCAGGAGAGAGGATCTCTGCGATGCGCGCCAGGCTGGCCGCGACATGGGCGCCGGACGGACAACCAAAGTAGTCAATGCGCGCGACGGCTTCATACTGCCGCCGCAGCCGCTGGAGAGCGTCGAGCGTTTTCGAGGTTCCTTCCGCGTCGAGGGCTTGCTGGAGGGCCGCGATCTCCTGAGCCAGCGCCTCGTATTCTGCGGCGCGGGCGCGCTGGAAGAGCTCGATGATCTGGGCATCGGTGATGCCCGTGAACTGCGCCACGCACATCACAAGGGCTTCGCCGCCAGCCTGGCGAACCTCCTGGGCCAGCCAGTCGTAGGCTTCCGTGCACTCCTCGCGCGCAGGTAGTATCTGCGCTCCTCCGGCAACAGAGACCGCGCCAAGGCGGCGCAGTCGACGCCACAAAGTGACGCGCGGGCTGGAGCGCGATTCGGTGGGAAGGGAATAGGAGAAGACCAACCAGTCCATGGGCAGTGCTCCTTGAGAGCATTGTAACATATATTGCCCGATATGAAAAATACGTTACAACGGCGTTTGTCAGCCCCATCAAACGCTTTTGAAACGCTCGATGGTGTATGCTAGGGGTGCAAATGCGGCAGCAGTTCAGCATAGACACGTTAGGAAAGGAGACGCACATGGCATCGGGAAAGGGTTTCTGGGAAAAGGGATCGAGGGGCACGCGGCAGGGGACCGGTCGCCTCGGGAGGCCGCTCAGGTCCGGATTGTTGTTCGCCACGCTCAGCCTGGGGTTGGCGCTCCTGACGGCCTGTTCGCCGGTGGCTTTGGCGGCTAAAGCCGAGCCGACCAAATCGCCCCTATCCACCGCATCGGCGGTCTCGCGTCTGTCCAACCAGCCGGGCAGGGCGATCGTGTCAGCGCGCGGCAACCACTTTGTGATCGACTCGGTCGTGCCGCTCAAGGGCCCCAACGAGGAGGTCAACCCGCTCGATCTGATGCTGGGCGCCTTGGCCACCTGCGGCACCTTTGTGTTCGAGACCGCCGCCAAGGAGAAGGGGATCGCCCTGCAGGGAGTCACGGTCAAGGTGGAGGGGGATTTTGATCCCCGCGGCGTGGCCGGCCAAAAGATCGACCCGCGCATCCAGGCCTTGCGCGTGTGGGTGGATGCGCCCGGCGCGAGCGCACCGCAGATCGAGACGCTCGTCGAGCAATTCCGCACGCGCTGCCCCATCTACACCACGCTGACCCTGGCGGCGCCCGTCGAGATTCTGACGGGTGACCAGAAGGGCTCGCCCAAGATCGAGGGGCTGGCCACGGGCACGGTCGTATCTAGACTGTCCAACCAGCCCGGCCGGGCGATCGTGACGGCGCGGGGCAACCATTTCGTGGTGGACTCGGTGCCGGGCCTGGGTGGCCCCAACGAGGAACGCAACCCGTTGGACCTGGCGTTGGGCGCTCTGGCCACCTGCGGCACCTTTGTCTACGAGGCGGTCGCCAGGGAGCAGAACATCCCGCTGCAGTCGGTCGTGGCCACGGTTGAGGCCGATTTCGACCCGCGCGGGGTCAAGGGCGAACCGGTGAACCCGCGCATCCAGGCCCTGCGCGTGCACATGGAGCTTGGCGGGGTCAGCGACGCGCAGGCCAAAAAGTTGGCCAAAGCGTTCCAGGCGCGCTGCCCGATCTACACCACCCTCACGCGCGCCGCACCGATCACGATCGATACCGTGATCAAGTGACGAGGACTGGCGCCCGGTCGAGGCTGCTGTACAGAGCAGCCTTGACGGGGGCGCCCTGGCGGCGCCTTGGCAAAGACAGCACAAACGCG